>NZ_JBNNWO010000012.1:209920-261707 GCF_050281105.1 Methylobacterium sp. NPDC080182 | reverse complement strand
TCCTGGACCTTGATCGAGAAGAACTCCAGCTCCTCCTCGTAGTTGGCCGAGACCACCGAGTAGGCGCGCAGCAGCGGCCGGCCCTCGACCTCCAGGCCGATCATGGTGAACTCGCCGTTGCGGAACCGGAACGCCGGATCCCGCGTCGTGCGGAACGAGAACAGGTTGTCGGTCCAGTGGTGGACCGACAGAACGCGCTCCTCGTAGAACTTGCTCATCGACGGATCAGTCCTCGAATCCTCTGACGCTCGGCACACGGCCCCGACGATTCGGGGCCCGTGGTGCGGGGGATCCCCGCCGCCCCGCTCGGGCGGGGGTGGATCCTCGGCAGGGAACCCGCCCGGATCCGGTTGCAAACACACGCGCGCCGCTTCTTTCGCAGTTGCAGCACGTCCGTCAAGGCGTGCCGGGATCACACTGGCGAAAGAAGTGAACGGCCTGGAATCGTTCGAAGATTTAGCGTCTTCGCGGACGCTCCGCAGCGCCGTTCCGGACATGGGAGGGTTGCCGCAGAGCCGGCTCCGCGCCGCCCTCAGACGGGGGCGGCGGGCCGGAGCGGCGCGAGCCCGGCCTCGATCTCGGCCCGGCGCGGCTCCAGGAACGGCGGCAGGGCCAGGCGCTCGCCCAGGGTCTCCAGGGGCTCGTCCGCGGTGAAACCCGGCCCGTCGGTGGCGATCTCGAACAGGATGCCGTTGGGCTCGCGGAAATAGAGGCTGCGGAAGTAGTAGCGGTCCACAGGCCCGCTGCTCGGCACCCGCGCCGCCCGGAGCCTGTCGGCCCAGGCCTCGTAATCCCCGTCCGGGATGCGGAAGGCGACGTGGTGGACCGCGCCGGCGCCCTGGCGGGCCGGCGCGGACCGGTCGGCCAGGAGCTGGAGCTCGGCGGCCGGGCCGCCGGGTCCCATCGCGTAGACCTCCACCGGGCCGTCGCCCGTCTCGAAGGCGCGGTCCCGGCGCAGGCCGAGCACCTCGGTCAGCACGGCGGCGGTGCGGGCCGGGTCCGGCACCGACAGCCGGATCGGGCCGAGGCCGCGGATCTGGTAGGCGGCCGGCACGGGCGAGCCGTCCCAGGGATGCTCCGGCCCGGTCCCGCCATCGTCCACCAGGGCGAGGCGCTGGCCCTCCGGATCCTCGAAATCGAGGGTGAGGCGCCCGTCGCGCGCGGCGGGCTCGGCCTCGACGATCCCGGCCTCGCGCAGGCGCGCGTGCCACCACGCGACCGCGCCCTCGCCCGGGACGCGCAGATGCGTGCGGGTGATGCTGCCGGAGCCCCGCCGCTCCCGGGGCGCCGGCCAGTCGAAGAAGGTGATGTCGGTGCCGGGGCTCGCCAGCCCGTCGGCGTAGAATAGGTGGTAGGCCGAGACGTCGTCCTGGTTCACCGTCTTCTTCACGAGCCGCAGGCCGAGCGTGCCCGTGTAGAAGGCGACGTTCTCCGCCGCGCGCGCGGTCACCGCGGTGAGGTGGTGGATGCCGGTGAGCTGCATGTCGGTCCTGGGGGCTGCGGCCGATCTGGCTAAGGTGGGGATCGGGGGTGGCGTTGCGAGGGCAGGGTCCCGATGGACGGAGCCGACGCCATTCTGCCGCCGCTGCATCCCGGCGCGGCCCTGCGGGACGATCTTCCGATTCTCTCGGGATCGTCTGCCGCATCGATCGCGGATTGCGCCCGCGCGCCACGTTCCGGGCACCCTCTCGAGCGGGTCGCCGCCGGGCAGATCGGGATATCCACCGGTACGGCCCTGCGCCTCGGCCGCCATCTCGGAACGAGCGCGGAGTTCTGGCTCGGACTGCAACACCGGTCCGAGCTGGAGACCCTGAGCACGGCCATCGGTTGAGGCCCGCCCGCGGCGTCATCACGAGCGCAGCGAAGTGACCCCGGATCAGCGCGCCCACCGGAAGCGTCGCACCGACTGGATTGCTTCGCTTCGCTCGCAAAGACGGCCGCGCCGGAAAACGGTGTCAGAGCCGCTACTTCGACAGGACGGCCTCGACCTCGGCCCCCGTCGCAAGATCTCCGCGCGCCTCGATCAGATCGGCCACGTCGTCCGGCACAAGTTCGATCACCCGCATCTCAGGCGACAGGGCGCGGGCGCCCTCAGAGCCCGACCGGCCGGCCGGCGGCGACCACCAGCATCTTGCCGTCCGCGAAGGTGCGGGCGGCGGCCCGGCGGATATCCGCCTGGGTGACGGCCGAGACCATGGCGTTGCGGCGGGCGATGTAGTCCATGCCCAGCTCCTCGAAGGCGATCTGCACCAGCTGGTGGGCGATCTTGGTCGAGGTGTCGAAGCCGAGGGCGTAGGAGCCGGTCAGGTAATCCTTGGCCTTCTGCAGCTCCTCGTCGTCCGGGCCGTCCGTGATCAGCCGGCCGATCTCGTCGCCGATCACCGACAGGGCCTCGCCGACGCGCTCGTTCTTGGTGGCGGTGTAACCCCAGGTCATCGCGGCCGAGCGGTGGCTGACGAGCGAGGTCCCGACCGAGTAGGCGAGGCCGCGCTTCTCGCGCACCTCCTGGAACAGGCGGGACGTGAAGGCGCCGCCGCCGAGGATGTGGTTCAGCACGTAGGCCGGGATGAAGTCCGGGTCGCGCCACGGCACGCCGGCCATGCCGAACCGGATCACCGACTGGGGCACGTCGAGGTCGACGACGACGCGCTTGCCGAGATCGTGCACCTCGGTGCGCGGCACCGCCTTCAGCGCCCCGGCCTCCGGCAGGGTTCCGAAGGCGCGGTTCAGGCCCTCGGCGAGCTGCTCGGCGCCGATGGCGCCGACGGCCGCCACCTTCACCCGGCCGCGGCCGATGATGCGGGCGTGCATCGCCAGCAGGTCGTCCCGGGTGATCGCCGTCACGCTCTCCACGGTGCCGGAGGACGGGCGGGCGTAGGGATGGCCGGCGAACGCCTCCTTGAAGAAGCGGCGCGAGGCCAGCACGCCCGGATCGTTCTGCTGGTAGCGCAGGCCGGCGATGATCTGGGCGCGGACGCGCTCGATCGCGTCGGGGTCGAGGCGGGGCTTGGCCAGCGCCAGGGCGAGGAGCGCGATGCCCTCGTCGGCGTGCTTGACCAGCATCTTCAGCGAGCCGCCGACCGCGTCGGCCCCCGCGTGGAACGACAGCTCGATTGCCCGGGCGGCGAGCCGCTCCTGGAACAGGTCGGAGGTCAGGTCGCCGGCGCCCTCGTCGAGGAGCCGCGCCAGCATCTGCGCGCAGCCGGCCTTGCCGGCCGGATCCTGGGCGGCGCCGCCCTCGAAGGTGAAGGCCAGGGCGATCATCGGCACCACCGGCGACTCGACGTGCCACGCCTCAATGCCGGGGGCGGTCGTCACCGGCAGCGCCGTGGTGGGCGAGCTGACGGTTTGGGTGGTGGTCTCGACCAGAGTCTCGGCCAAGCTCATGGGAACCTCGTGTCTCTATCTCGGGCGACGGCGGAGCGGGCCAGGGCTCCCGTTCGGCAGAACGCCCCGCCCGGACCCGTCACGGGCCCGGCGGGACGCACCCGGGGTTACTCGGCGGCCATCGCGACCGGGGCGTCGGGATCCTGCGCCTTGGTCAGGTAGCCGGTGACCGAGCGGGCCGGCGTCAGCCAGCGCTCGGCGGCGCCCTTGAGACGCGCCTGCGTCACGCCCTCGATGTCGGTCGGCCAGCGGCGGACCTCCTCGATGGTCTCGCCGATCGCCAGCGCCGAGCCGTAGATGCGGGCCAGCGACGACTGGCTGTCGGAGGAGTAGACGGTCTCGGCCACGAGGCGGGTCTTGGCGCGCTCGATCGCCTCGGCGTCCAGGGCCTCCGCGGGGGCGCGGCGCAGCACCCTGTCGACGGCCTCCTCCAGCTTCTCCAGCGGCACGCCCTCGGCGGGCACCGCGTAGACGGAGAAGCGGGTGTCGTCGATCGCCGAGCCCATGTACCAGGCGCCGGCATTCACCGCGAGGCCAGTCTCCATGACCAGTTTGCGGTAGAGGTACGAGGTCGAGCCGCCGCCCAGCACCTCGGCCAGCAGCTCGAGATCGTGGCAGCCGCCGTCCCGGGCGGTGATGCAGGAGGGGGTCAGGTAGAGGCGCTGCAGGGTCGGCTGCTCGACCTTCGGGTCGGCGACGGCGACGCGGCGCAGGGCCTTCGGCTCCGGCTCCCGCGCCCGCAGGCGCTCGGGCCGGGCGCCCTGGGGCGTCACGCGGCCGTAGGTGGTCTCGGCGAGGCGCCGGACCTCGTCGGGCGTGACGTCGCCGGCCACCACCAGGATGGCGTTCTCGGGGGTGTAGAAGCGCTTGTAGTAGGCCAGCGCGTGCTCGCGGTTCAGGCCCTCGATCTCGTGCATCCAGCCGATGATCGGGATGCCGTAGGGATGGTGCACGAACAGGCCGGCCGCCATCGCCTCGGAGAGCTGGGCGGAGGGGTCGGTCTCGACCCGCATGCGCCGCTCCTCCAGCACGACGTCGCGCTCGGGGGCGACGACGGCGTCGTCGAGGACGAGGCCGCTCATGCGGTCCGCCTCGAATTCCATCATGGTGCCGAGGTGATCCCGGGCGACCCGCTGGAAGTAGGCGGTGTAGTCGTAGCTGGTGAAGGCGTTCTCCTGGCCGCCCAGGCCCGACACCGCCTTGGAGAAGGCCCCGACCGGGTGCTTCTCGGTGCCCTTGAACATCAGGTGCTCGAGGAAGTGGGCGATGCCCGACTGGCCGAGCGGATCATCGGCCGAACCGTTGCGGTACCAGATCATGTGGGTGGCGACGGGGGCCCGGTGGTCGGGGACGACCACCACGTCGAGGCCGTTGTCGAGGGTGAAGGCCGTCACTTCCGGTCCGCCCGCCTCGGAACGCCCGAACGGCGCGGCCTCGCCCCGGCCGGCGCTGCCGCCGTAGGGCGAGCCCGGACGCAGCGGGAAGAGGGTGGGCGTCGCCTTCCTGAACAGGTGCATTCCGCTTTCCTTCTGCCGGCCCCGGATCGAAGCGTCCCGCGTCGGGATGCGCGCGCGGATCGGGGCCGTCCTGGTCACCGGGGCGCAAGAACCGCACCGGGACGATCATCTCATGTTGCCACGCCGCGGCGCCGTTGCAACGGCGACACGGCGCCCCCGTCACTGCTGCGCGCGCTGACGGAGATACGCGCGGGGATCCGACTCCTCGCGCTCGCGGCTGGCGTTGTTGATCGGGTCGCTCGACGGCGGCCGGGCCAGCTGCTTGGGCGACTGCCGGTACCCGGTCGGCGGGTCCGTGAGCGTGTCGCGGCTCGGCTCGATGTCGGAGGGCTCGGCGTTGGCGCTCTTGCCCTTGAGCAGCTCGAAGGGGCTGAGCAGGCTGTCGTCGCGGTTGTTGTCGCCGGGCTTGCGCTCGGCGGTGGTCGTCAGGCCCGCGCCGGCACGGCGGCCGCCGCGCATCTCCTCCACGGAGAGCGTCGCGTTGTTGTCGTCGTAGCGGCCCTGGGCCTGGGAGCCCTTGGGATTGCGCCGCTCCACGGCGGCGCGCTCGCGCTCCACGATCTCGGGATCCTTCGGCCAGGCGGTGCTGGTGGAGCGCGCCCGCGGCTGCGGCAGGGCCTTGCCGTCGATCTTGGGCGGCATCACCAGCGGCGGCCGCTCGTGATAGTCGATCGGATCCTGGCGCTTCTCCAGGAGGCCGATGCCCGACAGGGCGTCGCGCATGAACTCGCCGCGCTCCTGCGCGTGCGCGGCACCGACGACGCAGAGCGGAGCCAGGGCCACCGCGGCGGAGAGGAGGGGACGAAGCCTGCGATGCCCGGTCATGCTGCCTCACGGGTTCCGGACGGAGCGTCCGGCTCTGGGAAGGCCGCGGCGCGGCCCGATCCGACAGGTCCCGGCCTGAGACCGGTTTCCGGCGATCGTATGGCGCCTTGACTGCGTCGCGCCAGGAGGGGGACGCGGGAGGACCTGTGTGTTGCAGGGATCACAGGCGCGGCGCCGGGTCGCCCTGCGGCGGGGACGCCCGGCCCCTGCGGCCGTCCGGGGACAGGCTGTCGAGGATCAGGCCGATCACGCCGGCCACGATCGCCGCGTCGGCGACGTTGAACACGTACCAGGACCAGCCGCCGGCATGCAGGTGGACGAAATCGAAGACGGCGCCGTAGGCGGCCCGGTCGATGGCGTTGCCGAGCGCGCCCCCGACGATCAACCCGAGGGCGACGCCGAGAAGGCGCGACGAGGCCCGCCGCATCCAGATCCCGAGGCCGAGGGCGGCGGCCAGCGACAGGGCCACGAGGAGCCAGCGGCCGATACCGCCCTCCTGCTGGAACAGCCCGTAGGAGACCCCCCGGTTCCAGACCACCACGAAGTCGGTGAAGGGCGCCAGCCGCCAGGGCTGCGTCAGCACGAGGTCGGTGCCGAAATAGAGGCCGAGCTTGCTGGCCTGATCGAGGACCAGGGTGAGGACGAGGGCCAGGAGACCGGCGCGGAACGGCGTCATGGGCGGCGCGCCTGGCCCGGGCCGGCGCCCCCTGCTCCCGGCGGGCGGGGAGAGGGGGTGGCGCCGCCGACGACGCGGAACGCCCTCACGCCGCGCTCGCCTCCGGATGCGCCGCGTCCCACTCGCGCAGGGCCTGGGCGTCGCGGGGCGTCACGTCCGGGTAGTCCGGGTCGCTGCCCACCTCCGGGCTGACCCGCCAGGAGCGGGCACATTTGCGGCCCTCGGCCGGGCTCGGCACCACCGCCACGCCGCGCACCTCGTCGAGGCGGAAGGCCTCGGCCGGGCCCTCGCCCGCCACCACGGCGATGGCCGAGGTGATGCAGGTATCGGCGAAGTCGCAGCCCTCGAGCGCCGCGAGCAGGTCCGGATCGGCCACGTAGACCGTCGGCGCCGCCTCCAGGCTCGCGCCGATGCGCTTGGCCGCGCGCTCGATCTCCAGGGCACCGGTGACCACCCGCCGGACCCGCCGGATCTTTTGCCAGCGCTCCGCGAGGGTAGGGTCGAGCCATGCGGACGGGGTCTCCGGCAGGGTCTGGAGATGCACCGAGCCGTCCTCGGACGGGTAGCGGTCGAGCCACGCCTCCTCGGCGGTGAAGGCGAGCACCGGGGCGAGCCAGATCGTCACCCGGCGGAAGGCCTCGTCGATCACCTGCAGCGCCGCCCGCCGGCGGACCGAGGACACGGGATCGCAGTACAGGGCGTCCTTGCGCACGTCGAAGTAGAAGGACGACAGGTCGCCGGTCATGAAGCCGTTGAGCAGCGCCACCACCCGCTTGGTGTCGAACGCCGCGTAGGCCTCGCGGATCTCGCCGTCGAGCTCGGCGAGCCGGTGCAGGATCAGCCGCTCCAGCTCCGGCATGTCGGCGTAGGCCACGTCGTCGCCCTGGACCCGGTGGGCCAGCGAGCCCAGCATCCAGCGCAGGGAGTTGCGCAGCTTCCGGTAGGTCTCCGCGAAGGTCTTGATGATCTCCGGGCCGATGCGCAGGTCATCCGTGTAGTCGGAGGCGGCGACCCACAGGCGCAGGATGTCGGCGCCCGAATCCTTGATGACGCTCTGCGGTGCGACGACGTTGCCCTTCGACTTCGACATCTTCAGGCCCTTGCCGTCGAGCACGAAGCCGTGGGTCAGGACGATGTCGTAGGGCGCCCGGCCGCGGGTGCCGGCGGATTCGAGCAGCGAGGACTGGAACCAGCCGCGGTGCTGGTCGGAGCCCTCCAGGTACATGACCCGGTCCTGCCCGCCGTCGCGGACGCGCTTCACCCCAGAAAGCCCCGGGAAGGCCTCCGGATCGTCCAGCACGAAGGCGTGGGTCGAGCCGGAATCGAACCAGACGTCGAGGACGTCGGTGACCTTCTCGTAGGCGGCCGGGTCGTGGTCGGGCGCCAGGAAGCGCTGCGCGGCGTCGTCCCGGAACCACGCGTCGGCGCCCTCGGCCGCGAAGGCATCGCGGATGCGGGCGTTGACGGCGTCGTCCTTCAGGATCTCGGCGGTGTCGCGGTGGACGAAGACGGTGATCGGCACGCCCCAGGCGCGCTGGCGCGAGACCACCCAGTCCGGCCGGTTGGCGACCATGCCGGTGATGCGGTTCTTTCCTTGCGTCGGCACCCACTGGGTGTCGTCGATGCCCTGGAGCGCCACCTCGCGCAGCGACCGGTTGCCCAGCGAATCCACCGGCCGGTCCATGGCGATGAACCATTGCGGCGTGTTGCGGAAGATCACCGGCTTCTTGGACCGCCAGGAATGCGGGTACTGGTGGCGCAGCACCCCGCGGGCGATCAGCGCCCCGGCCTCCGTCAGCGCGGCGATGACCGCCTTGTTGGCGTCGCCCTTCTCGCCCTTGGCGGTGAGCACGCGGGTGCCGGTGAAGCCCGGAGCGGCCTCCGTGAGCACGCTGTCGGCGTCGACCGTGTAGGGGATGGTCGCGTCGATGCCGCGCTCGCGCAGCAGCCGGCCGCTCGCCATCCAGAGCTCGAAATCCTCGCGGCCGTGGCTCGGCGCCGTGTGGACGAAGCCCGTGCCGGACTCGTCGGTGACGTGGTCGCCGTCGAGCATCGGCACGGCGAAGCCGTAGCCGAGCTTGGCCAGCGGGTGGTCCAGGGTCAGGCCGGCGAGCGTCGAAGGGCTCACGTCGGCGACGCGCGCGAACGCCTCGACCCGGGCGGCTTTGAACACCGTGGCGGCGAGGCTGTCGGCGAGCAGGTAGGTCTGGCCGGGCACCGCCCAGTTGTCGGCCGGCGCCTCCGTGACCCGGTACAGGCCGTAGGCAATTTTTTTGGAGAACGCGACGGCGCGGTTGCCCGGGATCGTCCACGGAGTGGTCGTCCAGATCACCACCCGCGCCTGCGCGAGATCGCCCTCGGCGCCGGACCGGATCGGAAACGCGCAAAAAATCGTGTCGCTGACGTGCTCCTCGTACTCGACCTCCGCCTCGGCCAGCGCGGTCTTCTCGACCACCGACCACATCACCGGCTTGGAGCCGCGATAGAGCTGGCCGCTCATCGAGAACTTCATCAGCTCGTCGGCGATCACGGCCTCGGCCGGGAACGCCATGGTGGCGTAGGGATGGTCCCAGTCGCCGGTGACGCCGAGCCGCTTGAACTCCTCGCGCTGCACGTCGAGCCACTGGGCCGCGAAGGTCCGGCATTCCTGCCGGAACTCGATCACCGGTACGTCGTCCTTGTTTCGGCCCTTGGCGCGGTACTGCTCCTCGATCTTCCACTCGATCGGCAGGCCGTGGCAGTCCCAGCCCGGGACGTAGTTGGCGTCGAAGCCGAGGGCGGTCTGCGAGCGGACCACCACGTCCTTGAGGATCTTGTTGAGCGCCGTGCCGATGTGGATGTTGCCGTTGGCGTAGGGCGGGCCGTCGTGGAGCACGAATTTCGGCTGGCCCTGGCCGCGGGCGCGCAGCTTGCCGTAGAGGTCCATCCGCTTCCAGCGCTCGATGAAGAGCGGCTCGCGCGCCGGCAGGCCGGCGCGCATCGGGAACTCGGTCTGCGGCAGGAACAGGGTCTTGGAATAGTCGCGGGCGGGCGCGGTCTCGGGGGCGGTCATCGGATCTCGCATCGGCGGTCGGGCCGGCAGCGTCGGGCCGGCGGAATCGGGTCGGGCGGCAGGAGGATCCCGGACCTCCGCGCGGCCGCGCTGGAGCGGGCCCTCAGGCGGAGGCCGGGCCGGTAATTCGGATCGGGCGGCCGGGGCCGCGCAGGGCGCGCGAAGCGTGCATGACGGGTTCTCTACCAGCCGCCCCGGCCGGAGGCCAGCGGCAGCGCGGATCACGCGCCCGTGACCGCGGATGGGACCAATCGGCGTCTGAACCGTTGACCGACACACCCTCCGCCCGCCGCGGCGGCGCGGAGCCGATTCGGACAGACATCCGGGAGTAGCCCCATGAAGAAGCTTCTGATCGCGACCCTCGCCCTCGCGCCGCTGGCCTACGCGGGCGCTGCGGAGGCCCAGGGCACGGCGCGCGGCGCCCAGCGCGGCGTCGAGGACGGCACGGCCGCGGCCGGCCCCGTGGGCGGGGTCGTCGGCGGCGCGGTCGGCGCGGCGACCGGCACCGTCGGCGGCGTGCTCGGCACCGATCCGGACCCGGCCCGCCGGGCGCGCGAGAACCGCCGCGAGGAGCGGATGGAGCGCCAGGAGCGCCTCGGCCGCTGACAGGGTCCCGTAACAGGGTCCGGCCGGTCGCCTCAGGCGGCCGGCCGCGCCTCCCGGCGGATCGTCTCCTGCGCCAGGAGGTACAGGCCGGAGCCGACAACGATCATGGCGCCCGCCACGGTCCAGCGGCTCGGGACGTCGCCGAACAGCAGGAAGCCGAGGGTCACGGACCAGAGCAGCTGCGTGTAGATGAACGGCGCCAGCACGTTGGCCGGGGCCCGGGCATGGGCCATCACCAGCAGCCAGTGGCCCAGAGTCCCGAACAGCGCGACCCCGAACAGCAGCGCCCAGTGGGTCAGGCTCGCCGGGCTCGTCCAGATCCACGGCAGGAGCGGGGCCATGAGCGCGAGTCCCGCGAGGCCCGTGTAGAACATGGTCGTGGCGGTCGAGTCGTAGGCCGCGAGCTTGCGCGTGATGATCGCGTAGAAGGCGTAGACCACCACGTTGGCGACGCAGAGCAGCGCGGCCGGATGCATGCCGCCGACGCCCGGCCGCACGATCACCAGCACGCCCAGGAAGCCGACGCCGATCGCCGCCAGCCGCGCCCGCGACGACCACTCGCCGAGCAGCGGCCCGGCGAGCAGCGCCACGGTGAGCGGCGCGGCGAACTGGATCGAGATCGTCTCGGCGAGCTGCAGGTAGCGCAGGGCCAGGAAGTTGAGCGCCGTGGAGGCGAAGAGCAGCAGGGAGCGCGCGATCTGCAGCGGCAGGCGCCGGCTCTTCACGACGCCCGGCGTGCGCACCGGGTTGATGAACAGCGAGATCATGGCGACGCTCGCCGCGTAGCGCATGAAGGTGGTGACCAGGGGATCGACGCCGGCCCGGGCCAGGGTCTTGCCGCAGGCGTCGAGGCTCGCGAAGAAGGCGACGGCCCCGCACATCAGGGCGATGCCGACGATCCGCCGGCGGCCGGCGAGGTCGGCCTCCGGAGCGGCGCGCGGCGCGGCGCTGTCGTCGGGGACGGAGGTCGCGACCTGCGTGCTCATGCCTGACCAATCTCGGTAGAGGCTGAAACCCCTGCCACGCCCGGCGCCGCACGGGTATCGGCCGGCGCGCAGGGGAACCATGCAGCCGGCACGGTCGCCCGCGCCGGCGGCGGCTCAGCGCCTCGCCGCGACCTTCTCGGCGGCGGGGGCCTTCTCGGCGGAGGCCGTCTTGGTGGCGGCCTTGGCGAGCTTCGGCTTGGGCGGCGTCGCGCCGGCGATCAGGGCGGCGAGGTGCGACTGGTCGAGCCCCGCGGCGGCGCGCGCGGGCGCAGCGGGAACAGGCGCCGCCGCGGCGACCGGCGCGGGCGCCAGCGCGGCGGCCCGTTCGACCCGGCGCGGCTCGATGGAGCCGGTCGCGGTGGGCTCGGCGAGGCTCGCCGTCGCGACCGCGGGGGCGGCGGACTCGCGCTGCACCCGCAGGGTCCAGTGCGCGGCGGTGGAGAGCGCGGCGATGCCGAGGATCGCCTTGATGCCGCTGGTGAGCAGGGCTCGCATGGTCGTCAGGCCCGAGAGAACGCGGTTACGCGGAACCGGATCCCCGGCCCGGACGCATCATCGCGCGGGAGCGTGAACGAAGCCGCAATGGCCCCGTGCGCCCCTGTCCCGGAACGGGTCAGGAGCCCGCGCCCGCGACCCGTCTCGCGGGCGGAATCGGGTGGGAAATCATGTGGGCCATGCGCCGGACCCGCGGTTCCTGTTCCCCGCGCTCCCGACACTCCTGCAGCGACTCGGCCCACTGAGCCTCACAGGAACGGCCCAGAGAACTGGTCCGGACCGTCCCGTCACTGCCGACCCCGCCGCCATGCAGGCCCGAGCGGGCTCGCGAAACCTTCAGGCGCATCGGCCGCTGGGGACAGCCCGTGTAGAGGGTGACAGCCGAGCCGGCAACAGAGGCGGGGCCGTTTCCGGGACCCCGCGGCGATCAGTGCTCCGCCGCGGCCGCGGCGAAGCGCATCAGCGCGGCGATCTCGTCCGCGCCGTCCTCCGCGGCGAGGCGCCGGTAGAGCGCGGCGTAGCCGGAGAAGACCTGCCGCCCGGCCGCGTCGGGCCCGAGGAACCCGGCGATCTCCTCCATCTCGGGCGCCCAGCGATAGGCCTTCGGCACCATGTCGGGCAGCCCCCTGGCGAACCGGGCCAGCAGCGCCGGCTCGTTCTCGGCGAGCTCGGCCAGCAGCGCTTCCCCGGCGCCGGCGCGCTCGGCGGCGCCGATCACGAGCGCGGCGAGCGCCGTCAGGCCCTTGTTGAGGCCGGCATAGCTCATCTTCAGGCTGGAGGCGGCGCCGACCGCGCCGGGGCAGACGCGCAGGTCGAGGCCGAGGTCGCGCAGGACCAGGGCCGGGGCCGTGTCGGGACCCGAGACGTAGACGCGCGGTCCTGCGCTGCCGGGCCTCGGCGGCAGGCCCAGGATCGCCCCGTCGAGGAACGGCGCGCCGGTGGCCGCGACGATCCCGGCGACGCGCCCGACCGTCTCCGGGCTGACGGCGTTGGCGTCGATGTAGACCGGCTTGCGCGGGGCCGCCGCCAGGGCGGGCGCGAGCCGGCGGGCCAGCGCCTCCGCGTCGGCGGGCGGCACGATGGAGAGCAGGAGATCGGCGGCGGCGAGGTCGCCGTCCCCGGCATGCGCCATGCCGGCGGCCGCGGCCCGGGCGCGGCTCGCCGCCCCGCGCCCGTCCAGGGAGGTCAGCACCCGGGCGCCGTGCCCGGCGAGCCGGGCCCCGACGGCGCCGCCCATGGCGCCCGGGGCGATCACCGCGATCGTGGGCACGGGGACGCCTCCGGGGCCTCGGGGGCCGCTACCGCAGCGAGCCGCAGAAGCGCTGGATGCGCCGGCAGGCCTCCTCCAGCACCGCGTTCGACGTCGCGTAGGAGATGCGCAGGTTCGGGCCGAGGCCGAAAGCCGAGCCGTGGACCGCCGCCACGCCCTCGGCCTGGAGCAGCTCCATGACGAAGTCCTCGTCGGTCTCGATGGTCTTGCCGGCCTCGGTCCGCTTGCCGATCAGCGCCGCGCAGGACGGGTAGACGTAGAACGCGCCCTCCGGCGTCGGGCAGGTCAGCCCGTTGGTCTGGTTGAGCATCGACACGACGAGGTCGCGCCGGCCCTGGAAGGCGGCCCGGAACGTGGCGAGGTGGTCCTGCGGCCCGTCGAGGGCGGCCACCGCCGCCCACTGCGCGATCGTGCTGGCGCCGGAGGTCTGCTGGCCCTGCACGAAGTCCATCGCCTTGATGAGCGCTTCCGGCCCGGCCGCGTAGCCGATGCGCCAGCCGGTCATGGCGTAGCCCTTCGAGACGCCGTTCATCGTCAGCGTCCGCTCGATCAGCTGCGGCTCGACCTGGGCCGGCGTGACGAACGCGAAGTCGCCGTAGGTGAGGTGCTCGTAGATGTCGTCGGTGAGGATGTGCACGTCCGGGTAGCGGAGCAGCACGTCGGTGAGCGCCTTCATCTCGGCGCGGGAATAGGCGGCGCCCGACGGGTTCGACGGCGAGTTGAGGACGATCCACTTGGTCTTCGGGGTCAGGACCCGGTCGAGCTCCTCGGCCTGGAGCTTGAAGCCGTTGGCCATGTCGGTGTCGGCGAAGACCGGCGTGCCGCCGCACAGCCCGACCATCTCCGGGTAGGACACCCAGTAGGGGCGGGGGATCACCACCTCGTCGCCGGGGTTCAGCGTGGCGAGGAACGCGTTGTACAGCACCTGCTTGCCGCCGGTGCCCACGATGGTCTGCGAGACCTTGTAGTCGAGCCCGTTCTCGCGCTTGAACTTGCGCACGATCGCCTCGCGCAGGGGCACGATCCCGGAGACCGGCGGGTAGCGGGTCTCGTTCCGGTGGATCGCCGCGATGGCGGCCTGCTTGATGTGCTCGGGCGTGTCGAAGTCGGGCTCGCCCACCGACAGGCTGATGACGTCGACGCCGGAGGCCTTCAGGTCCCGGGCCTTCTGGGTCATCACGATGGTCGCGGACGGCTTCACCCGCGAGAGGACGTCGGCGAGGAGAGCCATGGCGTGCGGTGCTCCGGATTTTTGCGATCAGGCGCCGCTTCCCCGCGGCGCGGCGGACCCTAGGCCCGGGACGCTGAGCCGGCAAGCGTGAGACGCCGCGGCGGCGCGCGGGAGCGACGTTTCTGCTATGATCCTCGGAATCGGGACGGAACGAGAGGCCCTGCCGATGGGCGAGACGATCAGCATCACCCTGGCACCGGACACGCTCCGCGCCGTGCGGGAGAGCGTCGAGGCCGGTGAGTACGCTTCGGTGGACGCGCTGCTCGACGAGGCCGTGCACGCCCTGCAACGCCAGCGACGCGAGGATGCCGAGCGTCTCGATGACATCCGCGCCCGCATCCGGCGTTCCCTGGACGATCCGCGGCCGGATCTGAGCATCGAAGAGGTTCAAGAGGATCTCGACAGGATGTTCGCTGAAGCGCGGCACGACACCCGCCGTGCGTAGACTGCCTGTTGCGTTTCGCCCTCAAGCGCAGGCCGATCTGGCCGGCATCTTCCGAACGGTCTTGCAGCGGAGTCAGAACGTCGCGACGGCGCAGCGCTTCACGCAGCGGATCAAGGATCGGTGCGACCGAATCGGCCACGCACCGCATGCGGGCCGACCCCGTGACGATCTCTTGGAAGGCTTGCGAACGGTGGCGTTCGAGAGATCGGCTGTGATCGCCTATCGCGTGGAACGTGGATCCGTGAGGATCCTCAATATCTTCTATGGCGGCCGCGATTTCGAGGCGGTCTATCCAGGCGATACCACGGAAGAAGCTCAGGAGCCCCCGTCCTGACGAACTGCCCTCGCACCGGCCGGCCCAGACCCCCATCTCTCCGGCATGACCCCGCTCTCCGTCCTCGACCTCTCCTTCGTCAGCGCTGACTCGACCCCGGCGCGGGCGCTGCACGACACGCTGGCCCTCGCCCGCCACGTCGATAACCTCGGCTACCGGCGCTACTGGCTCGCCGAGCACCACGCGCTCCCCAACGTGGCGAGCCCGGCGCCCGAGATCATGATCGGCCAGATCGCCGCCGCGACCCGCAACCTCCGGGTCGGCTCGGGCGGCATCATGCTGCCGAACCACGCGCCGCTGATGGTGGCCGAGCGCTTCCGGGTGCTGGAGGCCCTGTTCCCCGGCCGGATCGACCTCGGTCTCGGGCGCGCGCCCGGCACGGACGGAATCACCGCGCGGGCGCTGCGCCGCCGGGAAGCGCCGGGGGAGGGCGGCGGCCACGGGGGCGGGGACGACTTCCTCGACCGCCTTCAGGAGCTGCTGTTCTGGGACGGTGGCTTCCCGGAGGGGCACCCGTTCGCGCGGATCGAGGCGAGCCCCGCGGGGGTGCCGCTGCCGCCGATCTTCCTGCTCGGCTCCTCCGACTACAGCGCCCGCCTCGCCGGCGAGATCGGCTGCGGCTTCGGCTTCGCGCAGCACTTCTCCGGGATGCCCGCGGAGCCGCCGATGCTGGACTACCGGACCCGGTTCCGGCCGACGCGGCTCGGCGCGAAGCCCCACGCGATCCTGGCGGTGGCGGCGATCTGCGCCGCCACGGACGCGGAGGCCGAGCGCCTCGCCTCCAGCGCGCGGCTCGCGACGCTGCGGCGGGAGCGCGGCGAGTACCGGCCTCTGCCGAGCCTCGCCGAGGCGCTGGACTACCCGTATTCCGACGGCGAGCGGGTGCAGATCGAGCGCGGCCGCGACCGCCTGCACGTGGGCGGCCCCGAGACCCTGCGGGCCCGGCTCGCCGAGATGGTCCGGCGCACGCAGGCCGACGAGCTGATGATCGTCTCGGCGATCCCCGACCAGGCGGCGCGCCACGACTCCTACGCGCTGCTGGCGCGGGCCTGGGGACTCGGCGCCGCCTCACAGGCGGCCTGAGCCGTCACTCGCCCCCGCCGCGGGCGCTGGCGGCGGCGGGGCCGGCCGTGCAGGCTCCCCCCCGGTTCACGCCCGCGACCAGACGGGCCGACCGGAGGAGAGGCAGCATGGGCAACCGACGCGAATTCCTGACCGGCACGGCCGCCGGCCTCGCCGCCGCCGCGGCGCCGGCCCGGGCCGCCGAGGAGCGCACGGCGGCTCCGAAGTCCACGCCGGCGGCGGCGCCGCCCTTCGGCATGCCCCGCGACATGGTCCTCCTCAACATGCGCCGCGGCGACGGCTACGCCCTGGGCGTGAAGACGAAGGACGGCGTTCTCGACGTCGAGGCCGCCGGCCGGGCGCTCGGGATGCCGGTCCCCGCAGACATGGACGACCTTCTCCAGAACGGGCGCGGCCCGGCCCTGCGCGCCCTGATCGACGCGGTCGAGGCCGCGCCCGACGGGCGCTTCGTGCTGGCGGAAGCCGACGTCGCCTACGCGCCGGTGGTCACGCGGCCCGAGAAGATCATCATGATGGGCTTCAACTACCGCCACCACGCGGAGGAGACCGGCACGCCGATCCCCAAGGACCCGCCGCTGTTCAACAAGTACAACAACGCCCTGAACCACCACGGCGGCACGATCGCGCTGCCGACCCAGGCGGCGCGGGAATTCGACTACGAGACCGAGCTGGTGATGGTGTTCGGCCGCGAGTGCCGGAACGTGTCCGAGGCGGACGCCCTCGATTATCTCGCCGGCTACTGCACGGGCAACGATTTCAGCGCCCGGGACCTCCAGACGCTGACCTCGCAGTTCATGATCGGCAAGACCTCGGACGGGTTCGCGCCGCTCGGCCCCTACCTGGTGACCGCCGACCGGGTGAAGGACCCGAACAACCTCAAGCTCAAGACGCTGGTCAACGGCCGGGTGCGCCAGGACTGGAGCACCGACGACATGATCTTCAACTGCCGCCAGCTGATCAGCTTCGCGTCGAAGGTGATGACCCTGAAGCCGGGGGACATCTTCTACACCGGGACCCCGCAGGGGGTGATCTTCGGCGAGAAGATCCCGCGCAAGGACCGCGCGTGGCTGAAACCCGGCGACGAGGTCGTATCCGAGCTGGAAGGGCTCGGTGAGCTGCGCTTCAGGCTGGTCTGATCCGTCGTCCGAGCGGTGCGACCCGCACCGTCATCACGAGCGCAGCGACGTGACCCAGGGCAGCGCGACGGCAGGTGTCGTCGCGCCGGCCGGATCGCTTCGCTCCGCTCGCGAGGACGGCACTGTCGCAGCCATCACCCGTGAACGACCCGGGTGCTGGGACCGTCCTCAGCGCCCGAACAGGCGACCGAGACGGGCGAGGAAGCCGCCCCCATCCGCGGGCTTCGCACCGGGCGTCGCCGCCTGCGCGGCCCCCGCCTTCGGCGCCAGGATGAGCCCGAGGGCTGCCGTATCGGTGGTCTCGCGGTCGATCAGGATCAGGCTGCCGGTCTCGCGGTTCTCCGCGTACGGGTCCACCGCCACCGGCCGGTCGAAGCGCAGGCTCACGTCGGCGATGTCGTTCGCCGACAGGCGCTCGGCCGGGCCGGGCTGGCCGGTCTCCGGATCGATCCGCGAGGCGATCCGCTCCACGGTCGCGGTGACCGTGGCGGTGCCGATCTTGGCGAGCAGGCTCGCGCCCGGGCTGAGATCGGTCTCGGCCGCCCAGAACAGGCGCGCGTCGAGGGTCTCGGTGACCCGCATCGGCGCGTCGGTGGCCACGATCACCTGCCCGCGGGAGGCGTCGATCTGGTCGGCCAGCACCAGGGTCACCGACTCGTCCTCGCCGGCCTCGGGCAGGTCGCCGTCGGCGGTGTAGATCCGCGCCACCGTGGAGGTCCGGCCGGAGGGCTGGACCGTCACCGAATCGCCCGGCCGCACCCGGCCGCTGGCGATCCGGCCGCTGTAGCCGCGGAACTCGGAATTGGGCCGGTTGACCCACTGCACCGCCATCCGGAACGGCGCGTTCAGCGCCTCCGCGCGGACCGGCACGGTCTCGAGGTAGTGGAGCAGGGTGCCGCCCGTGTACCAGGGCGCCGCGACGCCCGCGTCCACGACGTTGTCGCCGTTCTTGGCCGAGAGCGGGATCGCCTTGACCTCGGAGAAATTCAGCCCGCGGGCGAAGTCCGAGAACCCCGACACGATGCCGTCGAAGGTGCCCTGCGCCCAGCCAGCGAGGTCCATCTTGTTCACCGCCAGCACGACGCGGCGGATCCCGAGATTCGACACGAGCAGCGCGTGGCGCCGCGTCTGCCGGGTCAGGCCCTGGCGGGCGTCGACCAGGATCACCGCCACGTCGGCCGTCGAGGCGCCGGTGGCCATGTTGCGGGTGTACTGCTCGTGGCCGGGGGTGTCGGCCACGATGAAGGAGCGCTTGTCGGTGGAGAAGAACCGGTAGGCGACGTCGATGGTGATGCCCTGCTCGCGCTCGGCCTGGAGGCCGTCGACGAGCAGCGCGAGGTCCATCTCCTGCCCCTGCGTCCCGTGCTTGCGCGAGTCGCGCTGGAGCGCCGAGATCTGGTCGTCGAAGATCTGCTTGGTGTCGTGCAGGAGCCGCCCGATCAGGGTCGACTTGCCGTCATCCACCGAGCCGCAGGCGATGAAGCGCAGCACCGCCTTGTTGCGGTGGGCGGTGAGGAACGCCGCGTAGCCGGAGGCCCGGTCGGTGAAGGCCGTGGGAGCCTGGTGGAGCGTCATCAGAAATAGCCCTCCTGCTTCTTGCGCTCCATGGCGCCGGCCCCGTCCTTGTCGATCACCCGGCCCTGCCGCTCCGAGGTGCGCGCCGCCAGCGTCTCGCCGATGATCTCGGGCAGCGAGGCCGCGTCGCTCTCCACCGCGCCGGTGAGCGGGTAGCAGCCGAGGGTGCGGAAGCGGACGAGGCGCTGCTGCGGGGTCTCGCCGGGCGCGAGCGGCAGCCGCTCGTCGTCGACCATGATGAGCTGGCCCTCGCGCTCGACCACCGGCCGCTCCTTGGCGAAGTAGAGCGGCACGATCGGAATGTTTTCCTGCTCGATGTAGAGCCAGATGTCGAGCTCGGTCCAGTTCGACAGCGGGAAGACCCGCAGGGACTCGCCGCGCTTCTTCTTGAGATTGTAGAGGTGCCAGGGCTCGGCGCGCTGGCGCTTCGGGTCCCAGCGGTGCTGCGCGGTGCGCAGGGAGATGATCCGCTCCTTGGCGCGGCTCGCCTCCTCGTCGCGGCGGGCGCCGCCGAAGGCCGCGTCGAACTTGTGCTTGTCGAGCGCCTGCCGCAGGGCCTGCGTCTTCATCACGTCGGTGTGGACCTCGGAGCCGTGGCTCACCGGCCCGACACCGCGGGCGAGCCCGTCCGGGTTGGTGTGGACCAGGAGGTCGAGGCCGAGTTCCTTGGCGCGGGCGTCGCGGAAGGCGATCATCTCGCGGAACTTCCACGTCGTGTCGACGTGGAGCAGCGGGAACGGCAGCCGCCCGGGCGCGAAGGCCTTGAGGGCGAGGTGCAGCAGCACCGAGGAATCCTTGCCGATCGAGTAGAGCATCACCGGGTTCTCGGTCTCGGCGACCGTCTCCCGGAAGATGTGGATGCTCTCGGCCTCCAGCCTCTTGAGATGGCTGAGGCGGTCGGCGGCGGTCGGTGCGGGCGTGGGGGCGCTCGGCTGCACGGCGGCGGCGAGGGCGGCGCTCATCGGGCGAACTCCGGCTGGCGGGCTGTCTGATTCGGGGTGGTCTCGAAGGCGGCGGGCTCGAGGATCGCGGGCTCTTGGCCCGGCTGCACGGCCGCACCGGGGCGTCCGACGTGCAGGCCGCACTCCTTCTTGTCTTCCTGCTCCCACCACCACCGGCCGGCCCGCTCGGGCTCGCCGAGCTTCACGGCGCGGGTGCAGGGGGCGCAGCCGATCGACGGGAAGCCGCGATCGTGCAGGACGTTGTAGGGCACGAAATTGTCGCGCACGAAGCGGTCGACCTGCTCCCGCGACCAGTCGGCCAGCGGGTTCAGCTTGATCAGGCCGCGCTCCGCGTCGAAGGCGGCGAGCGGCGTCTCGGCGCGGTTGGCCGACTGGCCGGCCCGCAGCCCGGTGAGCCAGCCGCTCGCGCCGGCGAGCGCGCGGCCGAGCGGCTCGACCTTGCGGAAGCCGCAGCAGGCCTGACGGGCCGCCACCGAGCGCCGGAAGCCGTTAATGCCCTCGCTCCGCACGAAATCCTCGGCGGCCGCGCGTTCGGGGGCGTAGGCGGTGATTCGGATGCCGTAGGCCGACTCGGTCTCGGTCCACGTGTCGTAGGTCTCGGCGAAGAGGCGGCCGGTATCGAGGGTGACGATCTCGACGCGACCCTTCGCGAGGCCCGCCATGGCCAGCGCGTGGGTGAGCGCCTGGTCCTCGACGCCGAGGCTCGTCGTGAAGACGAGGCGGCCGGGGATCTCGGCGGCGATCAGGTGGAGGCGGCCTGGAAGGTCGAGCCCGGACAGCCGCTCCGCGAGGGAGTCGGCCGCCTGTCGGTCCGGACGGGTCATCGCGCCATGTCCCGGGGTTCGCGTGGTGGAAAGGCCACGGCCAGCGCCGTGCCAGTTGTCGAGCGGTCGAAATGTTCGCTATACCGAACGAAGTCAAGGCGCCCCGGCGCGCTTGGCGGGGTCGGACCGGCGGTTCGGCGTGCGGTTGCGCACAGCTTCCGGCGCGGGCAGCATGGGCCCGAGGTAAAAGATTCTTCTCACCGGTCCCGGTAGACACGTATATGCCCTCGCGCCCCGCGCGCGGCGGAAGCCCACGGAGACAGCTTTGGACGCGATCGATCTGAAGATTCTCGCCCTGCTGCAGACGGACGCCACACTCTCCATCGCGGCGATCGGCGAGCGCGTGGGCCTGTCGCAGACCCCGTGCTGGAAGCGCATCCAGAAGCTGGAGGCCGACGGGGTCATCGACCGGCGCGTGGCGGTGCTCGATCCGGTGAAGCTGGGCCTCGGGCTGACGGTGTTCGTCTCCATCGAGACCGCGGACCATTCCCAGGAGTGGCTGCAGCGCTTCGCCGCAACCGTCTCGGCCATGCCGGAGGTGCTGGAGTTCTACCGGATGGCCGGCGACGTGGACTACATGCTGCGGGTCGTCGTCGCCGACATGCAGGCCTATGACAGCTTCTACAAGCACCTCATCGCGGTGCTGCCGCTCAAGAACGTCACCTCCCGCTTCGCGATGGAGAAGGTGAAATCCACCACGGCCCTGCCGCTGCCGGCGCCCCCGAAGAACGGGCGGCACCTGCCGGGGACGGCCCCCGTCCTCGCCGTGGTTGGAGAATGATATTCTCTTTTTTCGCAGTGCAGCGAACGTGATGTCCTATACGCCGCCCGTTCTGCAAAACGAACGTTTCTCGATTGACACCGGCCGCGCCGGCCCCGACATGGTCCCGTGATGTCCCGCCAGAATCTCCTCCCGCGCACCGCCCCGTTCGGGGACGGCGAGCGCGCCAGCCTCGACGCGGTGCTCGGCACCGCGAGCCCCACGCAGCGCGCCTGGCTCGCCGGCTTCCTGGCGGGCCTCGACGCCGCGGGCGGCCAGCCGGCCGCGGTGCCGGCCGCCCCGCCCAAGGCCGCCGCGCCGCTGACGGTGATCTACGCCAGCGAATCGGGGAACTCCGAGGCGCTCGCCGGCAACGTCGCCAAGCTCGCGCGCAAGCAGGGCTTCAAGCCGAAGGTGGTGGACTTCGCCGACCTCGACGTCGCGACCCTGCCCAAGGCCGGCAAGCTGATCGCCATCGCGGCCACCTGGGGCGAGGGCGAGCCGCCGGCCCGGGCCGTGCGGGCCTACGGCGAGCTGATGGGGGAGGGCGCCCCGCGCCTCGACGGCGTCGAGTTCGCGGTCCTGTCGCTCGGCGACACGTCCTACGCGGAGTTCTGCGCCATCGGGAAGGCGCTCGACGCGCGCTTCGAGGCGCTCGGCGCCAAGCGCGCCGCCGAGCGGGCCGACCTCGACCTCGATTTCGAGAAGCCGGCCGCCGACTGGATCAAGGGCGCGCTGAAGGCGCTCGCCCCGGCCGAGCAGCCCGACAACGTCGTGGCGGTGGACTTCGCCCGCGCCGGCGCCGGCGAGGACGACGACGCCGAGCCGAGCCGCGAGCCCGTCGTGGTCGAGGTCGTCGAGCACGTGAACCTCAACTCCTCGCGCTCCGACAAGGAGACGATCCACCTCGCGCTCGCCTTCGAGGACGGCGCGCCGGCCTACGAGCCCGGCGATTCGCTGGAAATCTACCCCGAGAACGACCCGCAGCTCGTGGACGAGATCCTGAACGCCGCCGGGCTCTCCGGCGACGAGGCCCTGCGCCGGGCGCTGCTCGCCGAGCGGGACATCACCACGCTCTCGGCCGCCACGATCGAGCGCTTCGTGAAGGCGACCGGCCACGCGGAGGCGCAGACGCTCATCGACAGCGGCGAGGCCAAGGCCTGGATCGAGGGCCGCCACCTGATCGACCTGCTGGAGACCTACCCGGCGAAGCTCACCGCCGAGCACGTGAATACGATCACCCGGCCGCTGCCGCCGCGGGCCTACTCGATCGCCTCCTCCCGCCAGGAGGTCGGCGACGAGGTCCACCTCGCGATCGCGGCGGTGCGCTACGAGACCCACGGCCGCGCCCGCTCGGGCGTCGCCTCGGTCCACGTCGCTGACCGGATCCGCGACGGCGCCAAGCTGCGGGTGCGGCTGAAGCCGAACCGCCACTTCCGCCTGCCGCAGGATCCGGCCACCGACATCATCATGGTCGGGCCGGGCACCGGCGTCGCGCCGTTCCGCGCCTTCGTGCAGGAGCGCCGGGCCGTGGAGGCCCCGGGGCGCTCGTGGCTGTTCTTCGGCGACCGGCACTTCACCCACGACTTCCTGTACCAGCTCGAGTGGCAGGACGCCCTGGAGGACGGGTCGCTCACGAAGATCGACGTGGCCTTCTCGCGGGACCAGCCGGAGAAGGTCTACGTTCAGGACCGGATCACCCAGCACGCGCAGGAGTTGGTCTCCTGGCTGGACGGGGGCGCGCATCTCTATGTCTGCGGCGATGCCAAGGCCATGGCCAAGGACGTGCGCGCCGCCGTGGTGGGCGCGTACCAGAGCGCGAAGGGCCTCAGCGCCGCCGAAGCCGAGGCGCAGGTCGCGGCGCTGGAGCGCAGCCACCGCTACCAGCAGGACGTTTACTGAGGACACACCGCTCCCCGCACCGCGGGGGGCCTTCGACGAGATGCGGCAGAGACAGGCGGGACGCAGGTCCCCGCTCCCGGACGGGAGAGGGACAGGGTGAGGGATCAGGTCTTTCCGGAGAGGGCGCACCCCTCACGCCGACCCGCTCCCGCACGGGAGAGGGGGCGGGTCGCGGATCCGGTTCCAGTCCTGCACCGGCTTCGCTCCGCTCGCCACCTCCCGATCGGGGAGGAAGACGCGTTCAGACAGACGGATTCACCCCATGGACGACCACAGCCCCCGCGACGCCGCCGAGACCCCGGCCCCCGGCCCGACCACCGCCCCGGCCAAGCGCGTCTACGAGACCCCGCCGACAACGCGCCCGATCACGGACGCCGAGGCCGCGCGCGCGGAGAAGCTCGCGGCGAACGAGCACATCAAGATCGCCAGCGGCTACCTCCGCGGCACCCTGGCGGACGGCCTCCTCAAGCACGCCACCGGGGCGATCTCGGAGGATGACGGGCAGCTCGTGAAGTTCCACGGGATGTACCTGCAGGACGACCGCGACCTGCGCCCCGAGCGGACCAAGAAGAAGCTCGACAAGGCCTACAGCTTCATGATCCGCCTGCGCATCGCCGGCGGCGTCATCACCCCGAAGCAGTGGCTGATCCTCGACGACATCGCCCGGACCTACGCGGGCGGGGCGCTGCGCGCGACCACGCGCCAGACCTTCCAGTACCACGGCGTGATCAAGTCGAACCTGAAGCGCACGATGGCCGCCATCGACGGCGCGCTGCTCGACACGATCGCGGCCTGCGGCGACGTCAACCGCAACGTCATGGCGGCGACGAACCCCGCTCAGACCGGCGCCCACAAGGCCGCCTACCAGCTCGCCAAGGACATCTCCGACTCGCTGCTGCCCAAGACCAGCGCGTGGCGGGAGATCTGGCTCGACGGCGAGCGCGTGGTCGGCGGCGAGGAGGAGGCCGAGGTCGAGCCGGTCTACGGCCGGACCTACCTGCCGCGGAAGTTCAAGACCGTCGTGGCGGTGCCGCCCTCCAACGAGGTCGACATCTTCGCCCACGACCTCGGCTTCATCGCGATCCTCGACAAGAAGAACCAGGTCACCGGCTGGAACGTGACGGTGGGTGGCGGCATGGGCATGACCCACGGCGAGCCCGACACCTTCCCGCGCACCGCCGACGTGATGGGCTTCGTGAAGCCCGAGGACGCCCTGAAGGTCGCCGAGGCGGTGATGACCGTCCAGCGCGACTGGGGCAACCGCAAGAACCGCAAGAACGCCCGGCTCAAGTACACGATCGAGCGCTACGGCCTCGACGCCTTCCGGGCCGAGGTCGAGAAGCGCGCCGGCAAGAAGCTCGGCGCGCCCAAGCCCTTCACCTTCACGGGCAACGGCGACCGCTACGGCTGGGTCGAGGGCGACGACGGCCGCCACCACCTGACCCTCTACGTGCCCTCGGGCCGGATCAAGGACATCGCGGGCGGCGCGCAGTTCCTCTCGGGCCTGCGCCGCATCGCCGAGGTGCATCAGGGTGATTTCCGCCTCACCGGCAACCAGAACGTCATCATCGCCAATGTCCCGGCCGAGAAGCGCGCGGAGATCGACGCGCTGGTCGACGAGTACGGCCTGACCCGGGGCGCGAGCGCGCTGCGGCGCAGCTCGATCGCCTGCGTGGCCCTGCCGACCTGCGGCCTCGCGCTCGCCGAGAGCGAGCGCTACCTGCCGGACCTGATGACCGAGCTGGAGGAGAGCCTCGCGTCCCACGGGCTCGCCGAGGAGGAGATCACGATCCGCTCCACCGGCTGCCCGAACGGCTGCGCCCGGCCGTTCATCTCGGAGATCGGCCTCGTCGGCCGCGGCCCCGAGCGCTACCACCTCTACCTGGGCGCCGCCCACGACGGCTCGCGGCTCAGCAAGCTCTACCGGGAGGACGTGGCGGCCTCCGAGATCCGCGACACCCTCGACCCGCTCTTCGCCGACTACGCGAAGGGCCGGCAGCCGGGCGAGCATTTCGGCGACTACCTGATCCGCGCCGGCCACGTGGCGCGGACCACCAACGGCCCGGACTTCCACGAGCGGACTGGCGCCCTCAAGCCGGCCACGCTCGGCTGACGAAAGGCCGCGCGCGTCCGGGACGGCGCTTCCGGACGCGCCGGGACCGCGAGGCCGCGGCGGCAGGGTCGCGGGCAGGGTTGCGGAATGCGGGTCGCGGCCCGGCCCCGCCCTGACCGGAGCCGCGCGCCGATCCCGGGCGGCCGGGCCGCGGCGCGAGGGATCCGAGCCCCGGAGGAACTCCCCGCCCATGCGTGGATCCGGACGGTCGTTCCGAGAAAACCGGAACCGCCGCCGGAGACCCGGCCGCGCTCGCGCCGGCACGCCCGGTTGATCCCCGCCCTCGCATATCCCGGCCCCAGCGATGCGCCGCCGTCGCGACGCTTCACCCCCGATGAGAATGAACGTTCATTGACATGAGAATGAACGTTCATTACAAGGGTGGGGCAAACAGGAGCGCGCGATGGCTCTCACCCTCGAAGGCCGCTGGTCCGATCTCGATGCCGAGCGTTTCGGCGCCCGCGGCCCGGGCGCCCTCGCCCTCGTCCGCGCCGTCTGCACCCCCGCCAACTTGACCTTCGGCGCCGTCCTGGCCCTCGCCTGGCTGGCCCTGATCAACTGGACGGGCGCCGGCCCGGACGGCTGGCAGGCCCGGATCTGCGCGGACCTGCATCAGGGACCGCAATCCTGCGCCGTCGCCAGCCTGGGCAAGGACCAGAGCCGCGTCGCCCCGGTCGCCGTCACGGCGCAGCCGGGATCGTGACCGTCGCGGCGGACAGGAGGGCGGAGGCCCGCGGCGACCCGTCCGCCCGGCGCGCGCACATCCTCGACGCCGCCGAGACCTGCTTCGCGCGCAACGGCTTCCATCGCACCACCATGCAGGACCTCGCCCGCGAGGCCGCGATGAGTCCGGGCAACTTCTACCGCTACTTCGAATCCAAGGAGGCCCTGGTCCTCGGGCTGGTGGAGCGCGAGCGCGAGCGCGGCACGCTCCTGGTCGCCGAGATGGAGGGCAGCGGCGATCCGCGCGGGACGTTGCTGGGCATCATCGCCCGCTACTTCGCGTCGATCACCCGCGAGGCCGCGACCCTGCGGGTGGAGATCTGGTCGGAATCGACCCGCAACCCGGACATCGCCGCCATGACGGCGCGGACCGAGGCGGAGAGCCGCGACTGGTTCGTGGCGACCCTGGCGGCGCTCGCCACCGCGCCGGGATGCGATCCGGCCGGCCTCTACGCCCTGCTCGCGCCGCTGATGAAGGGGATCGTCGTCGGCCGGGCCGCGCTGCCCGGCTACGACGTCGCCGCGGCGATCGCCCAGCTCCACGCGCTCCTCGACGCCGGGCTCGACGGTCGCCTGCCGGCCCCGGCGCACGCGGGCCGACACGCCGGCCGCTGATCCCGGCACCGCGGCCGCCGCGCCCCCGGGACGCACCGGCGGCGCGCCGGTCGAACCGCCATCGACGATCGCGCGTCGGACACGGCGCGCGGTACGCCGGCCGGTCCGCGTTTCCCCCCTCGCGCGGGCCGGCCGGCCGTTCTCCCGGGCGATCCCGCGCGATCACGCCCGGTCCCCTGACAGACGCGACGGCGTGAGTCGGCCCGCGGCCCGGGATTCAGCCGGTTGCGAAAGCCACGCATTACACACTCTGTAGTTGGCAGCTTTGAATGATTTCAAAGCATTGCCCCTCAAAGCGTGCCTTCCGCGCCACATCCGGGCAGAGGATGCGCGCGTCACCCGCGGCTTTCCCGATCGGCGTTGAGAAACGACGGCGTTTGCACTCTAGAAACACCGCACCGCGTCGATACGCCGCTCTTGAGAACGATTTTAAATCATGCACGCCGCCCGGATCGACGCCGTCGATCGCATCAAATACTTCCGGTCGCGCCTGAATATCTGCAGCACCGGACTCGCGACGTCGCTCCTCCTGCTCGCGCCGACGGAGATCCGCGCGCAATCCGACCCGGCCGCCGACGAGGTCGTGCTCTCCGAACTCAGCGTTGCGGGCACGGGCCCGGCCAGCGAGCGGGCCGACGGTCCCGTCGGGGGCTACCGGGCGACGCGCTCGGCGACAGCCACGCGCACCGACACGCCGGTGCGCGACTCGCCGCAATCGATCAACGTCGTGTCCCGCTCGGTGATCACCGACCAGCAGGATCTGCGGCTCACCGATGCCGTGACCAACGTCAGCAACGTGGTCCTGGGCAGCACGGTGCAGGGCCGGTCGCAGAACTACCTGATCCGCGGCTTCTCCACGCAGGTCTTCGCCGTCGACGGCGTGCTGGTCGATCCGGCCATCAACTTCTACCCGGTCACACGGGACCTCGTGGACGCCGAGCGCGTCGAGGTGATCAAGGGCCCGGCCTCGGTGCTGTTCGGCCGGGGCGATCCCGGCGGCGTCATCAACATCGTGACCCGCCGGCCCACCTTCGAGCCCACGGCCGACGCGAGCGTGCAGGGCGGCAGCTTCGGCTTCCGGAGGTTCCAGGGCTCCGTGTCGAGCGCGCTGCCCGCCGTCGAGGGCCTCGCCGCGCGTCTCAGCTTCGCCGCCCAGGAGGATCCGACCTTCCGCAATTACGGCGGCGACACGAACCGGCGCGTCTTCGTGGCGCCGGCCTTCAGCTGGACGCCGAGTGCCGACACCCGGGTCTACGTGAACTCGGAATTCACCAACCAGCACACCCAGTACGACGAGGGGCTGGTGGCCTTCCGCGGCCGCGTCCCGCTCGACAACATCGGCCGGTTCTACGGTGAGCCGTCCTCGCGCTACTTCGGCGCGTTCAACACGATCACCATGCGGGCTGAGCACGACGTCAACGAGAACCTGACGCTCCGGCAGGTCATCGCCGGGCAATGGGGCACGTTCGACGTGTTCGCCGCCCGTGCCCTATCGGTCAACAATGCCGGCACGCTGCTGAGCCGGCGCGAAGCCACGGTCAACTCGCGCTTCGCCGCGGTCGACAGCCAGACCGAGGCCGTGATGAAGTTCGACACCTTCGGCTTCGCGCATACGGCGCTCCTCGGGTTCGAGTACTCGAACGGCTTCCGCCACGCCTTCTCCCAGCAGGGCAACCTCGCCCCGGTCAGCTTCCTCAACCCGATGTTCGGCGCGGCCTTCCAGCCGCTCCAGTTCCAGGCCGACCTGAAGCAGAAGCTGGAAGTGTTCGGGCTCTACGTCCAGGACCAGATCGTGCTGGCGCCGGGCTTGCAGCTCGTCGTCGGCGCCCGGTTCGATCTCGGCAGCCAGTACTATTTCAACCGCCAGCCGGCCTCGCGGACCCAGCCGCCCGAGCAGACCCTGTTCGGCGCCTCGCCGCGGGTCGGGCTGATCTACCGGCCGTTCGAGCCGCTGACCTTCTACGCGAGCTACGCCACGTCGTTCCTGCCGCAGACCGCCAGCGTGCTGAACGTGGCGAGCCCCCCGCCCAGCACGGGCGAGCAGGTCGAGGCCGGCACCCGGGTCGATCTCACGCCCGGCCTGACCCTGAGCGTGGCCGCCTTCCAGATCGTCCGGGACAACGTCGCGGCCACCGACCCGCGCAATCCCACCTTCTCGGTCATCACCGGCCAGCAGCGGTCGCGGGGTGTCGAGGCCGATCTGGCCGGCGAGATCCTGCCCGGCTGGAGCATCATCGGCAGTGTCGGCCTGATCGACGCGCGGATCACCAAGGACACGACCTTCGCGGTCGGCAACCGGCTCACCGGCGTGCCGGTGTTCAGCGGCAGCCTGTGGACGACCTACGCCTTCCAGGACGGCCCGCTGCGCGGGCTCGGGCTCGGCTTCGGCGTCACCCATGTCGGCCGACGCTACGGCGACCTCGACAACAGCTTCACCGTGGGCGCCTACAACCGGCTCGACGCGCTCGTGTACTACGATTTCGACGCCCACTGGCGCCTGTCGGTGAACATGCGCAACCTGACGAACGCGCGCTACATCGAGGCGCCGACCAACGCGACCAACAACACCCCCGGGGCGCCGTTCACGGTGCTGGCGACGATCACCGCCCGGCTCTGACGGGCGGGCCGCATCGCCCGAGCGGCCGGGCCCGTCGCCCCGCCGGAGGCCGCCGTCAGGGGCTCGCCGTGCGGACGGCGCCCGCCGGCGCCCCGGCCGCGACGGTCCTGCGCCGGGCGCCGGCGCGGCGGCGCAGGACGTAGAGCGTCAGGCCGGTCGCCGCGAAGCCCGGCATGGCCAGCGCCGCGAGGCAGAACAGCAGCGCGACGAGGTCGCCGAAGAAGCGGCCGCGATGCACCTCCAGGACGTTGTCCAGGAGGTGCCGGCCCAGCGGCGCGTCGGCGGCCCGCTCGGAGGCCAGCAGCGCGCCCGTGGCGGGATCGTAGCGGATCTCGTTGCGGGCGCTCGGCGCGTCGACGCCCTTCGGCAGCCAGCGGATGCGGATCGCCTTCGTGTCGGCGCCCGGCAAAGTCAGGACCGCCGTCCCGGCCTCCGCGCCGGTCCGCGCGCGGAAATCCGCCCAGGCGCGGTCGACGGCCGCGCCGTCGGCGGCGGGATCGGCCGGTTTTCCGGCGGCCCTGCGGCCGGCCGGCTTCGCGGCGTCGGGGGCGCCCACGAGCAGCCGCGTCGCGCCGTCCTTGAACCACGGGTAGGACCACGTCAGGCCGCTCAGCGCGATGACTAGGTAGACCGGCAGGAGCCAGGTCCCGACCACGGCGTGCAGCGACCACCAGCGCGGCCGGCCGGGCCGCGACAGGGCCGGCTTCAGCCAGATCCGCCAGCGGTGGATCCGGGGCCAGCGCAGGTAGAGGCCGGTCGCCAGGAAGGCCAGCAGCGCCAGGGTGCAGGCGCCCGTCACGGTGCGGCCCCAGCCCTTGGACCCGCCGGGCAGCAGCAGCCAGCGGTGCAGGTCCCGCACCGTCGTGAAGGCGCCCTCCAGCCGCACCGGGCCGAGCAGCGCGCCGTCGTAGGGGTCGGCGTAGGCGGCGGGCGGCCGCGCGCGGGTCTCGGGATCGCGGGCGAAGCGGACGTGGACGCTCGCGCGCGGGTCGTCCGACAGGGTCAGCACGTTGGCGACGCGGCCGCCCGCCTGCGCGTCGATCCGCGCCGCCAGCGCCGCGGGGGGCAGCGCCGTCCGCCCGGCGGGCGCGACCTCGAGCCGGTCGCGGTTGGCGAAGGCGGTGACCGCCTCCTCGTAGCTCATCAGCGCCCCGGTCAGGCCCATCAGGGCGAGGACGAGGCCGGCGGTGAGGCCGAGCGCCCAGTGCAGGCGGAAGAGCAGGGTCCGGAGGGAGGGAATCGGCAGCGTCATGGCGGTGCCGGCTGCCTAGCAGAGTCCGGCCACGCTGACGACGCGGCGGGACGCATGCCCCGCCCGACCGTCCGGCCGTCCCGCCGGTGAGTCTCAGGTGATCGGCGCGGGGTTGAACAGGGTCAGGTCGTTGAACAGCCCCCACCGGTCCGACCAGGGGCGCTTGCGCCCGCTCGCGACGTCGAGGATCAGGTGGAACAGCTCCCAGCCGACCTCCTCGATCGTCGCCGCGCCGGTGGCGATGCGGCCGGCATCGAGGTCGATCAGGTCGGACCAGCGCTCGGCCAGCTCCGTGCGGGTGGCGACCTTGATCACCGGCGCCTGACTGAGGCCGTAGGGCGTGCCGCGGCCGGTGGAGAACACCTGCAGGGTGATGCCCGAGGCGAGTTGCAGCGTGCCGCAGACGAAGTCGCTCGCCGGGGTCGCAGCGAAGATCAGGCCCCTCTCGCGGACGCGCTCGCCCGGCGCCAGGACCCCGGATATCGCGCTCGTGCCGGACTTGGCGACCGAGCCCAGCGCCTTCTCGACGATGTTGTTGAGCCCGCCCTTCTTGTTGCCCGGCGACGGGTTGGCCCGGCGGTCGGCCTCGCCCTTGGCGAGGTAGGCGTCGTACCACGCCATCTCGCGGACCAGCGCCGCGGCGACCTCCGGGCTCTTCGCCCGGGGGGTGAGGAGGTGGATCGCGTCGCGCACCTCCGTCACCTCGGAGAACATCACGGTGGCGCCGCAGCGGACCAGCAGGTCGGCCGCGAAGCCGAGCGCCGGGTTGGCGGTGACGCCCGAGAACGCGTCGCTGCCGCCGCATTGCAGGCCGACGACCAGGTCGGAGGCCGGGCAGGTCTCGCGGGTCCGGCGGTTCAGCACCTCCAGGCGTGCCTCCGCCATGGTCAGGATGCTGTCGATCATGGCCGAGAAGCCGCGGTGGCGCTCGTCCTGCAGCCGCACCACCCCGTCGCCGGCCGCGCCGCTGTCGGGCAGGAGCCGCTCCGAGACGAGCTTCTCGCAGCCGAGGCCGACGACCATGACCTCGCCGCCGAAATTCGGGTTCTGCGCGAGGCTCTGGAGCGTCCGGATCGGCACCACCGCCTCGGGGGCGTTGATGGCGACGCCGCAGCCGTAGGCGTGGGTCAGGCCGACCACGTCGTCGACGTTGGGGAAGCGCGGCAGCAGCTCCTGCTTGATCCGCCGGATCGCCACGTCGAGGGTGCCGGCGACGCACTGCACGCTGATCGAGATCGCCAGGATGTTCTTGGTACCCACCGACCCGTCCGGGTTGCGGTAGCCCTCGAAGGTGTAGCCCTCGAGCGGGGGCAGGGGGGCCGGCACGCGGGTGGCCATCTCCAGGGCGTCGAGGGCGGGGGCGACCGGCGTCGCGACGCGGGATTCCTCCACCCAGGCGCCCCGCGGGATCGGTTGCGTGGCGATGCCCACCACCTCGCCGTAGCGGCGGACCTCGCCGCCCTCCGGGATGTCGGTGAGCGCCACCTTGTGGCCCTGCGGCACGAACTCGACGAGTTCCAGCCCGTCCGGGAAGACCGTGCCGGCCGGCAGCCCGAAGGCGTTGACCACGATCGCGACGTTGTCGCTGTCGCTCAGGCGGATCGTGCGCGGCACGTCGCCGGCGGCCCCTGCGGCCCGTCCGGCCCCCACGCCTGCCGGGTGCGGGCGGGTCGGGGCTTCGATCTCGGCCTGCATCGGATGCTCCTTCCGTCTCGCGCCCGTCCGGGCTCCTGTCGGGATCAGGCGGCGTCGCCGACCGCGTGGTTCGCCAGGGCCTCCAGGGCCTTCACCATGGCGGAGTGGTCCCAGGCCGCGCCGCCCTGGGCCACGCAGGCCGAGAACAGCTGCTGCGCCAGCGCCGTGGCGGGCAGGCTGAGGCCGAGCGTCCGGGCGTTGTCCAGGGCGAGGTTCAGGTCCTTCTGGTGCAGGCCGATGCGGAAGCCGGGATCGAAGGTCCGCTCGATCATCCGCGCGCCGTGCAGCTCCAGGATCCGCGAGGTGGCCAGCCCGCCGGTGATCGCCTGCCGCACCTTGGCGGGATCGGCGCCGGCCTTCGAGGCGAAGAGCAGCCCCTCGGCCACCGCCTCGATGGTCAGGGCGACGATGATCTGGTTGGCGACCTTGGCGACCTGCCCCGAGCCGACCGGGCCGACATGCGTCACCGTCTTGCCCATCGCGGCGAACAGGGGCTCGGCGCGCGCGAAGGTCTCGGCCTCGCCGCCGACCATGATCGAGAGCGCGGCGTTCTTGGCCCCGACCTCGCCGCCGGAGACCGGCGCGTCGAGATAGGCGCCGCCCCGCTCGGCGATCCGGGCGGCGAAATCCTTGGTGGCCAGCGGCGCGATCGAGCTCATGTCGATCACGGTCTTGCCGGGCGACAGCCCCTCGGCGACGCCGCCCGCGCCGAACAGGACCTGCTCCACGTCCGGGGTGTCGGGCAGCATCAGGATGATCGTGTCTGCGCGCTCGGCCACCTCGGCGGCGGTGGCGCAGGCGGTGCCGCCCGCCGCGAGCAGGGCCTCGGGCACGCTGCGCCGGGACTTGAGGAACAGGCTGTGGCCCGCCGCGATCAGGTGTCCGGCCATGGGCGTGCCCATGATGCCGAGGCCGATGAATCCGATGTTCATGGGTACGATCCCGTTGCGGAGCTCAGGCGCGGAAGCGGGCGGCGAGCGCCTCGGAGCTGCGGGCGAGGAGCCCCATGTCGGAGCCCACCGCGGTGAAGCGGGTGCCGGCCGCGATGTAGCGGCGGGCCAGCTCCTCGCTCGGCGTGAGGATGCCGGCCTGCTTGCCGGCCCGGACGATCCGGGCGACCGCCGCCTCGATGGTGGCGACCACCTCCGGGTGGCCCTGCTGGCCGACATAGCCGAGGCTGGTGGAGAGGTCGCCGGGCCCGATGAACACGCCGTCCACGCCCTCCACCGCGGCGATCGCGTCCAGATTGTCGAGGGCGCGGCGGGACTCGACCTGCACCGCCACGAAGATCTCGGCCTCGCAGCGGGTGTGGTAGTCCTTGATCCGGCCGAACCGGGCGGCGCGGGGCGCCTGCGAGAAGCCGCGGATGCCGCGGGGCGCGTAGCGCGTCGCCGCGACCACGCGGGCGGCCTGCGCGGCGTCGTCGATGTTGGGGATCATCAGCGACTGGGCGCCGGCGTCGAGGATCCGCTTGATGGTGATCGGGTCGTCGCTCGGCACCCGCACCATCGGGTGCGTGTCGCCCTCCATCATCGCCTGGAGCTGGGCGTAGATGTCCCGGAGGTCGTTGGCCGAGTGCTCCATGTCGAGGAGCAGCCAGTCGAACCCGGCCCCGGCGACCACCTCGGTGGAGATGGGACTGGCGAGGCTGCACCACAGGCCGATCTGCTGGCGCCCCTCGGCGAGGGCCGCCTTGAAGCGGTTGGTGAGGTTGTCCATCACGATCCTCCCTGGGGGCGTCGCGGCGTCTGCGCGCCGTCCGCCCCATCACGCGCAGCCTTCCGCCGCGAGGTCAAAGCCAAACACTGGATCGATCGATGCGGATCGCGCATCGATCGACCGTGCGGGCTCACGCGGGCGGCATCTCGGCCACGATCGAGACCAGCTGGGCGATGAGAGGGTCGTCCGCGTCGCGCCGCCACGCGAGGAGCAGTTCCACCGGGCGCGGCGCCGGCAGGACGAGGGGGCGGAACACCACGCCCTCGAAGCGCAGGCGCTCGGCGGCGGCCGGCACCAGGGCGACGCCGAGCGCCGCCCGGACGAGGGCCAGGATCGAGTGGATCTGCGTGAGCTGCTGGACCGTCGGGGGCCGGATCTCGGCCTCGGCGAGCAGGCCGAGGACGAGGTCGTGGAAGTAGCGCGCCTCGTTGGGCGCGTAGCCGATGAGCGGCTCGCGCCCGAGATCGGCGGGGGTGAGCCCGTCGCGCAGGGCCAGGGGGTTCCCGGCCGGCAGGGCCACCACCAGGGGCTCGGCCAGCGCCCGGACGGCGATCAGGTCCGGGTGCGTCACGGGCGGGCGCACCAGCGCGGCGTCGATCCGGCCGGCGAGCAGCTCCTCGATCTGGTCCTTGCTGACCATCTCGCGCAGCGCGAGCGTCACGTCCGGCAGCGCCCGCCGGAACGCGGTGACGAGGCGCGGCAGGAAGTCGTAGGCCGAGGCCGCCGTGAAGCCGAACTTGAGGACGCCCGCGCGCCCCGCCGCGACCTGCCGGGTGACGTGGGTCGCGGTCTCGGCGAGCCGCAGGATGCGCTGCGCCTCGGGCAGGAAGCTGCGACCGGCGGCGGTCAGCCGGACCGTGCGGCTGGTGCGCTCCAGGAGCTGCACGTCGAGGACGCGCTCCAGGACCTGGATCTGCCGCGACAGCGGCGGCTGCGTCATGTTCAGCCGGGCGGCCGCACGCCCGAAATGCAGCTCCTCCGCCACGGCGGCGAAGCACCGGAGCTGGCTGAAGTCGAACATGAAGGCTCCCTCTCCCGGACCGCGGCGCAGTCGGGCGGGAGCATAAGGCCTTCGCGGCGGCCACGTTGAGATCGCCGCCCTCATCCAATTAGGTAAGGCGGCGGCCTCCGGGCCCGACCGGCCTACGGGGTCACCTCGTGCCCGGCATAGTCGATCCGGCCGTCCGGCCCCTTGGTCCACTCGTAGATGACGTAGTCGGGGCGGGTGAGGTCGCCCTTCCCGTCGTAGGCGATCGGGCCGACCACCGTGTCCACCGGCTTGCCCCGGTGCAGCCAGTCGGCGAGCGCCTTGCCGTCGCTGGAGCCGGTCTCGGCCATCGCCTTGGCCAGGACCTGCACGGCCGCGTAGGCGTAGAGCGTGTAGGCCTCGGGATCGATGCCCCGGGCGTTGAACGCCGCCACCACGCCCCTGGCGTTCGGGTTCTTGCGGGCGTCCGGCGCGAAGGTCATCAGGGTCCCGGCCGCGCCCGGGCCGGCGATCTGGACGAATTCCTTGTCGGGGATGGCGTCGCCGCTCATCATGCGGGCGGCGAGGCCCTGATCGCGCATCTGCCGGATGATCAGCCCGGCCTCGGTGTGCACGCCGCCGAAATAGACGACGTCGACGTTGGCGGACTTCATCTTGGAGACGAGCGCCGCGTAATCCTTCTCGCCCGGGTTGATGCCCTCGAACAGCACCTCCTTGCCGCCCCTGGCCCTGAAAGCCTTCAGCGTCTCGTCGGCCAGCCCCTTGCCGTAGGGGGTCTTGTCGTGGACGAAGGCGATCTTCCTGCCCGGGAAGTGCGCGGCCAGGTAGCTGCCCGCCACCGCGCCCTGCTGGTCGTCGCGGCTGCAGGTGCGGAACGTGTTCCACATGCCGCGCTCGGTGAACTTCACGCTCGTGGAGGCCGGCGTGACCTGGATGATGCCGGCGTCGAGATAGACGTCGGAGGCCGGGATCGTGACGCCGGAATTGTAGTCGCCGACGACCATCTTCACGCCATCGCTGGCGAACTTGTTGGCCACCGAGACGCCCTGCTTCGGGTCGGAGGCGTCGTCGCCGACCGTGACGGTCAGCGTCGTGCCCTTCAGCGTGCCGGCCCTGTTGATGTCCTCGACCGCCTGGCTCACGCCGTTCCGGATCTGGGCGCCGAAAGCCGCGTTCGGCCCGGTCATGGGCGCGGCGACGCCGATCTTCACCGGCGCGCCGCCCTCCTGACCTTGCGCCGCGGTCATGAACAGCAGCCCGGCCAGGCCGGCCATCAATAGTCGCGTCATCTTTCCCCCAAGATGTGGCCGGACAGATCGCCGACGAACGCTGAATTCGGATAGATCAACGCGAATCCCCGCGCGTCGTGTCGCAGATCACCCGGCGCGATCCTGTCGCTCACCTTCACCGGGGTCAAGGTTTGGGGGCGGGCCGAGACGGTCACCGGCGCGGGCGCGCGATCGGCCGGCGGGCCCTCACGGAGCCGTGCGGCGGCCCGAAGGCCCGACGGGTCGGGATGGCGCCGATGATGCATCGGGCCGGCGCATCCGCAGCAACCCGCCGTGACCGATGACCGCCTCCCGTCCCCGCCGCACCCCCAGCCCCGGCCGACCGGGCCCGCGTCCGGGACGCGGCTGATGGGGCCGCGCGCGGACGAGGATCGGGACAGGCATCGGGGCGAGGGTCGAGACGCGTCGGTGGACTGGGCCGAGCGCCGCCGGATCGCCGAGCAGGGACGGGGCGACCGGGCGTGGTCACTCTGGGGCCCCTATCTCAGCGAGCGGCAATGGGGGACCGTGCGGGAGGATTACAGCCCCTGCGGCAACGCCTGGGCCGCCCTGACGCACGAGGACGCCCGCTCGCGCGCCTATCGCTGGGGCGAGGACGGGCTGGCCGGGATCTGCGACGAGCGCGGCAACCTGTGCCTGGCCCTCGCCCTCTGGAACGGGCGCGACCGCATCCTCAAGGAGCGGCTGTTCGGCCTGACCAACCAGGAGGGCAACCACGGCGAGGACGTGAAGGAGGTCTACCACTACCTCGACGCGGTCCCGAGCCACGCCTACCTGAAGATGCTGTACCGCTACCCGCAGGCGGCTTTCCCCTACGCGGACCTCGTCGACGAGAACGGGCGGCGCGGGCGGGAGCAGCCCGAGTACGAGATCGAGGAGACGGGCGTCTTCGACGGGGACCGGTTCTTCGACGTCACCGTGGAGTACGCCAAGGCCGACGCCGACGACGTCCACGCGGTGATCACCGCGCTGAACCGGGGGCCCGAGCCCGCCGACCTCCACCTCGTCCCGCAGCTCTGGTTCCGCAACACGTGGTCGTGGGAGGCCGGGCAGGCGCGCCCGCGGATCGCCCGCGCGCCCGACGGGGGCGCCGTCTGCACGCACGAGCGGCTCGGGCCGTACCGGCTCGCCTTCGACGGGGCGCCGGACCTGCTATTCTGCGAGAACGACACCAACCTGCGGCGGCACGGCGGGCAGCCGGACGCCGCGGGGCCGTTCAAGGACGGTCTCCACGCGGCGATCGTCGACGGCGATCCCGCCTCGGTGCGCCGGGACGCGGGCACCAAGCTCGGCCTGCACTACGCGCTGCGGCTGGCGCCCGGGGAGACCGCCCGGATCCGCCTGAGGCTGTCGGCGGGCCTGCGCGCCCGGGCCGTCGACGACGGGTCCCTGGTCCGCCGCCGGGTGGCCGAGGCGGACGCGTTCTACGAGGAATTGCAGGACGGCATCGCGAGCGCGGATTCCCGCGCGATCTTCCGCCAGGCCGCCGCCGGCCTGATCTGGTCGAAGCAGCTCTACAGCTACGACGTGCGGCGCTGGCTGGAGGGCGACCCGCTCCAGCCGCCGCCGCCCCGGGGGCGCGCGGGCGGCCGCAACGGCCAGTGGCGCCACTTCGCGGCGGCCGACGTGCTGTCGATGCCCGACACCTGGGAATATCCCTGGTTCGCCGCCTGGGACCTCGCCTTCCACTGCCTGCCGCTCGCCCTGCTGGACCCGGACTTCGCCAAGAAGCAGCTCCTGCTGCTCACCCGCGAATGGTACATGCACCCGAACGGCCAGCTCCCGGCCTACGAGTGGGAGTTCGGCGACGCCAACCCGCCGGTCCACGCCTGGGCCGCCTACCGGGTGTTCGAGATCGACCGGGACCGGCGGGGCGGGCGCGGCGACCTCGCCTTCCTGGAAGGCGTGTTCCACAAGCTCCTGATCAACTTCTCTTGGTGGGTGAACCGCAAGGACGCGCAGGGCCGCAACGTGTTCCAGGGGGGCTTCCTGGGGCTCGACAATGTCGGCGTGTTCGATCGCTCGCGCCCGCCCCCGGGCTTCGGGGTGGTGCACCAGGCCGACGGCACCGCCTGGATGGCGATGTACGCGCTCACCATGATGCGCATCGCCCTGGAGCTCGCCCTCCACAACGACGTCTACGAGAGCACCGCCTCCAAGTTCTTCGAGCACTTCCTGCTGATCGCCGAGGCCATGACCGACATGGGCGGGTCGGGCGGGGACGGGCAGGGCTACGGCCTGTGGGACGAGACCGACGAATTCTACTACGACGAGGTCGACATCCCCGGCGGCGGGATGCTGCCGCTGCGGGTCCGCTCGATGGTCGGGCTGGTCCCGCTCTTCGCCGTCGAGGTGATCGAGCCCTCCGTGCTCCACCGGCTGCCGGACTTCGCCCGGCGCCTGAACTGGGTGCTGGAGAACCGGCCCCACCTCGCCCGCCTGGTCTCCCGCTGGACCGAGGGGGGCGTGAAGGACCGCAAGCTGCTGTCGCTGCTGCGCGGCCACCGGATGAAGGCGCTGCTGCGCCGCATGCTCGACGAGGCCGAGTTCCTCTCGCCCTACGGCGTGCGCTCCCTGTCGAAGGTGCACCGCGACGCGCCCTACGTGCTCAACGAGCTCGGCGCCTCCTTCACGGTCCGGTACGACCCGGCCGATTCCACCTCGAACATGTTCGGCGGCAACTCGAACTGGCGCGGCCCGGTCTGGATGCCGATGAACTTCCTCATCGTCGAGGCGCTGCGGCGCTTCCACACCTATTACGGCGACGACTTCCTAGTGGAGTACCCGACGGGCTCGGGCGCGATACTGACGCTCAGCGCCATCGCGGACGCCCTCGAGGACCGCCTGATCGCGCTGTTCGCCAAGGACGGGACCGGGCGCCGACCGGCCTTCGGGACCCGGCCGCCGATCGCCCCGGCGCCGGGTGCCGAGGAGGCGCTGCTGTTCCACGAGTTCTTCGACGGGGATACGGGGCGGGGCCTCGGCGCCGCGCACCAGACCGGCTGGACGGCCCTCATCATCAACCTGCTGCGCGACCGGGCACGCCCGCGATAGGCGCGCCCGGCCGGGAGCCGGCCGATCCGGTCAGCAGCTCAGCCGCCGACCTTCGCGACGCCCGAACACTTTGTAGTGGGCGGCGCCCGATTCCATCTGGCCGTTGGCCACGGCGCGGCGGACATCCGGGTTGCAGCGCAGGTACTCGCGCTCGTCGAACCCGTAATTGGCGCGGCCGCGGTAATCGTCCCGGTCGCGGTAGCCGCGATCCCGGTAATCGTAGTCGCCGCGGTCGCGGTAACCGCGCCCGCCGTAATCGTCGTAGTCGGGGCGCGGCTGCGCGGAGACCGGGCCGACCACGCCCAGAATGCCGAGGCTCACCGCGGCCGCTGCCAGAATCGCCTTCATCGTACCAATCCTCCCTTGTCGGTGGCCAGAAACGCGTCGGGGCGCGGATGGTTCGATCGCCTCGGACGTGGCACCCCCGGCCAGCCCGAGCCCAGCCCCGCGATGCGGGAAGCCCGCCTCGCGGCTCTGCCCCGGCCCGCGCCGGGGCGGACGCAGCCCCGGCGCGGATGCGCGTCACATGCGGCGCATCATCTCGCGACGCATCTCGCGGTGGCGCATCTCGCGGCGCATCTCCCGATGCATCATGTGGCGCTCCATCCGGTGGCGCATCATCCGGCGCTCCATGCGACGGCGCATCATGTGGCGCTCGACGGGATCCATCTGGACCGTCGAGACCATGCCGGCGGGCGCCGACACGCCCGTGCCGGGGCCGATCGGCGCGGCGGAGGCCGGGCTCGCGACGGCGGAGCCGAGGGCCGCCAGCAGGGCGGCGGCAATGATCGTTGAACGCACGTGAGGTTTCCTCTCTCGCCGCCCGGGAAGACGGGCGGGCGTTTCCAGGGGACTCGCGGCCGGATCCGCCCGCAATCCCGCCCAGGAAGGCTCGGGCCGCCCGGATGGTTCCCCGGACCGGGCCGCCCCGCCAGGAACGCGCCGGAGCGGTATCGCGACGGGCATCGCGTCGGGCCGGCGGCCGGGCCCCGTGGCCGCCCTGGGCTGGACCGGGCAGGGCACAGGTGATGCACGAACGCATCACCCGGCCGCAAAAGCGAACGGAACCAAGCCGCGGCACGACCGAAGATCAGAGCAACATCTCCGCCCACAATGACTCGAATACATCCTCAAAATACTCATTCTATGAAATCCGTGAGATCTATAAAATATCATTCTCGTCTCAACGATTGCATAATCAGTCAAATTTGAGGAAACATCTCGAAAATCCACGCTTCAGAATCGAGACATCATGACCTAATCATAAGAACGCATCATGCGAACCGCGCGAGATCAGCAGAAGCTCCGCTTCGGCATCCGAAGCCTTACCGGCGAAGAGACCTTGACGCTCATGCCTTCGACGACGCGCGGCGGGGGACACTACATGTACCGCATCTCGAGTTCCGGACTTCTCCTGTGCCTGCTGTCGCAGACCGCGATGGCGGCGGACCTCCCGCGGCGGGCCCTTCCGCCGGCGGCGACGGCCGTGCCGATCTTCTCCTGGACCGGAGCGCATGCCGGCCTGTTCGCCGGTTACGGGACCCTCGACCGGGCCACGCAGTTCGTCTGCACAGGTCCGGACGGGCAGCCCGGAGCCCGGAACTGCCCAGTCATTCCATCGAAGCGGGCCTCGGACGGGAGCTTCGTCGGCGGCGCCGAGGTCGGCTACGATTGGCAGGTGAATTCCGGCTTCGTCGCCGGCGCCGCCGCGGATTACCAATTCACCCGGCTGTGGGGCTACGATCGCCGCGAGGGCGCCTTTCCGGCCGCGGGCGGCGGCTTCTATCGCCGCAGCGTCGCCCATTCCGGCCAGAGGCTGGACGAACTCGCCACCCTGCGCGGCAGGATCGGCTTCGCCGTCGATCGCACCCTCGTCTACGCCACGGGCGGCCTCGCCGCGGGCACGGTCCGGACCGACAACAACCTGTCGTTGGCCGGTTTCCCGCTGTTCGACGGGCGCCAGGGCGCGGTGCGCCTGGGCTACGTGGCCGGCGCCGGCATCGAGCACGCCTTCAGCGAGCACCTCTCCGCCAAGGTCGAGGGTCTCTACTACGATCTCGGCTCCCGGGCGGTCCTCCCGGCTCCGTCGTACCCCGTGCTGACCGGCTACCACGCCGGCACGCGGGTCGCGACGGACGGCTTCCTGGCCCGCGTCGGCCTCAACTACCGGTTCGGAGCCGGGCTTCCCACCCTGGCCCCGATCGCGTCGGCAGGCCCGGCCACCTGGGATTTCGAGGGCGGCCTGCGCTACTTCTTCAGCTCCGGGACACCGCGCGAGAAGCTCGGCGACCCCGACGCGCCCGGCCAGCTCAATTCGCGCCTGACCTACAACAACACCCAGGCGCATGCCGGCGAGAGCTTCGCACGGCTCGAGCACAACCCCACCGGCCTGTTCGCCAAGGGCTTCCTCGGCTCGGGCGGCGTCACCGGCGGCCGCCTCGCCGACGAGGACTTCCCGCCCGCCCTGCGCCGCTATTCGAAGACGCTGTCGCCGATCAAGGACGGCGATATCGGCTACGGCGTGATCGATCTCGGCTACGACGTGCTGCGCCGGGACGGGTACAAGCTCGGCGGCTTCCTCGGCTACCAGTTCGCGTCCGAACTGTATAACGGCTATGGCTGCCGTCAGGTGGCGGGCGGGGCTCCCTGCGCCAGACCCTACCCGACCAGCATGAAGACGCTGGGCGAGAGCATGCAGTGGAACGCGCTGCGCGTCGGCGTGATCGGCGAAGCGCGGTTCGAGCGGGTCCGGCTGAGCCTGGAAGGCGCCTACCTGCCGGTCGTGAGCCTGAGCGGCGTCGACCGGCACTGGCTGCGGCCCGACATCAATCCGGGGCCGGAAGGCGGCCGCGGCGACGGCTACTTCCTGGAGGGGATCATCTCGTACGACCTGACGCCGTCCGTCAGCGTCGGCGTCGGCGGCCGCTACTGGCAGCTCCAGGCCGACAAGGCGCACACGACGGCCTTCCCGCTCTCGCCGCCCAGCCCGATGAAGTTCGAGACCGGTCGCTACGGCGGCTTCGCGCAGCTCTCCTACCGGCTGGCCGATTTCGGCTTCGGCGAGACAGGCGCTCCGGCGGCCCCGATCCGCAAGGACTGATCCAGCCGCCACGCCGCGCCCGAACGCGGGCACGGCAGGCCAGGGGACGGGCCGCGCCGGCCGTTCGATTCCGGTGCCTCGATATCCCGGTGCCTCGATCCCGGCATCGCCCCCCCCGGCCCGCGGCAGCGACGCCGCGGGGCCGCTCAGCTTGGCCGCGCGGCCGCGTGAACCGGCCGCGACCGGTCGTCGGCGTCCCCGGCAGGTCCGGCCCGGACGGGAGTTCCGGCCCGGACGGGAGCGCCGGCACGCTCGACGGAGGGCCGACGCGGCCGGACCGCTCCCCCACGCAGCACGCGCCCCGCGCGCCCGCACCCCCTCACGGCCGCGGCCGGGCCGGGTTCCCCACCACGGTGGCGCCGGCCGGGACGTCGCGCGTCACCACGCTGCCCGCCCCGACGATCGCGTCGTCGCCGATCGTGACCCCGGGGAGGATGATCGCGCCGCTGCCGATCCAGACATTGGCGCCGATCACCACCGGGCGGGCGAATTCCAGCATCTGCCGGCGCTGGGCCGGGTCGCGCGGATGATCGGGGGTCAGGATCTGCACGGCCGTGCCGATCTGCGTCAGGTCGCCGATCGTGACCGACATCACGTCGAGGATGCTGCACCCGAAGTTCAGGAACACGCCGCGGCCCAGGCTGATGTTGTAGCCGTAGTCGCAGTGGAACGGCGGCCGGATGTTGCAGCCCGGGCCGACCCGCGCGAAGGCCTCCTCCAGGAGCGCCTGCCGCTCGGGCTGGCTCCGCGTCTGCGCGGCGTTATACCGGTCCATCCATTCCGAGATGCGCCGGTTGTCGGCGGCCAGTTCCGGGTCGTCGGCGCAGTACAGCTCGCCCGCCAGCATCCTCTGCTTCTGGGTCTTCACGATCTCTGTGTTCATGGTGGGGACCTCCCTCCGGCCGCGTCGGACCCTAGCTATGCGTACAGATGTACATATCAAGGCCGCGCGCGTCACGGCCCGGCTGCCCTGAACCGGATCCGAGGAGGTCCCCTTGCCCGCCGCCCAGCGCCGTTTCGACCCGGATCGCCGGGCGCGCATCATCCGGGCGACCCTCGACGTCGTCGCCGAGCACGGCGTCGCCGGCACGACCCACCGCCGGGTCGCGGCGGCGGCCGACGTGCCGCTGGGCTCCATGACCTACCATTTCGACAGCCTCGACGCGCTTCTGACCGAGGCGTTCACCGGGCTCGCCGACACGGTCTCGGCGCGGTTCGCCGACCGGCTCGCCGCGGCCGCGACCGTCGATGAGGCCTGCGAGGCCGTGGTCGACCTGATCGTGAGCGACCTCTGGGCGAGCCCGCGCACGATGCTGCTGAGCTACGAACTCTACGCCTTCGCGGCCCGGAACCCGCCGCTGCGCCGGGTCATGCAGGACTGGATGGCCAAGAGCCGGGCCGCCCTGGAACGGCACTTCGCGCCGGAGACCGCCAAGGCCCTCGACGCCGTGATCGAGGGCCTGACGATCCACCGCTCGGTCGACCCGCAGCCGGCGGATCGGGCGCAGGTGCGGGCGATCGTGGAGCGGCTGGTGCGGTAGGGTCGCACCCGTCCCCGCACCCGTCCCCGCACCGGGCCGGGGACGCCGCGCGCCGGCCCCTCAAGCGATCGTGATCGCCGGCCGGACAGGTGCCGAATGCCGCACGGTGCCGGCAAGGAATCAGCAACCGTCGCGCGAGCAGGTTCGCCCCGATGCGTGCCGAGGGCGCGCCCGGGCGCGGTCCGCGCCGGTGGTGGGGAACCCTGGGGCCGATGCAGATTGACGCGACCCGCCCGGCCGCGCCGCCGGATCCCGCTCTGCGCCGGGCCGCGGGCGAGCCTGCACCCTGGGACGGGGGCCCCGGCTTCGGGCAGTGGCGTCTCGATCCGCGGACCCGCCGGGTGACCCGATCGGCGAGTCTCGCGCGGCTGCTCGGGACGCCCGGCGCGTGCGACCTGCCGCTCGCCGAGCACGTCGCGTGCTATCATCCGGACGACCGCGCCGCCCTGGTCGCGCGGCTCGAGGGGATCCTGGAAGGAAGCCGGCCGGCAATCCCCTACCAGGCGCGGGCCCGCATCGTCCGCCCGGACGGGACCGTGCTGGACGCGATCATCCAGGGGCTGCCCGAGTTCGGGCCCGAGGGCGCGCTCGTCGCCCTGCACGGCCTCATCCTCGACGTGACTGACCTCGTCCGGTCGGAGCGGCGGGCGCGCGAGACCGACATGATCCTGCGCGGCACGCTGGACAGCTTGGACCAGGGCCTCGTCGTCCTCGACGCCGACCAGCGGGTGCGCGCGTTCAACCGGAGCGCCGCGGACCTGCTCGACCTGCCGGACGACGTCCTGCGGGCGGGCGTCGCCCTCCCGGACATCCGCGCCTACCAGCGGGCCCGCGGCGACTGCGCGGCGGCCGGGTCCGATCCGGGCCTCGGAACGGGCGCGCGCGCCGGGCTGCCGCCGCTGTTCGACTGGCGCCTGCCCGGCGGCCCGATCCTGGAGGTCCGGTGCGCGGCCCTGCCGGACGGCGGCACGGTCCTGACCTTCGGCGACGTGACCCAGAACCGGATCGCCGAGCGGGACCTGGAGGAGAGCGAGCGCCGCTACCGGCTGCTGGCCGAGAACGCCACCGACATCATCATCTGGTCCGACCTGACCGCCCGCCGCCGCTACGTCTCGCCGGCGGTGCGCGCCGTCCTGGGCTACGATCCGCAGGAGCTGATCGGCACCCATCCCCTCGACTTCGTCCATCCCGACGAGGTCGGCGCGTACCGCCGCGTCCTCGACGACCTCACCGGCGGCCGCGCGTCCCGCGCCCTGACCTCCCAGCGCTACCGGCACCGGGACGGGCACTGGGTCTGGGTGGAGATCTCGTTCAGCCTGACCCACGATCGGGCGACCGGCGCCCCGGACGGCTACGTGGCGACCCTGCGCGACGTGAGCGCCCGCAAGGCCGCGGAGGACGCCCTGCGGTTGAGCAAGGCCCGCTACCGCGCCCTGGCCGACGCGCTGCCGCAGCTCGTCTGGATCGCCAGCACGGAGACCGGCGACGCCTCCTACGTCAACCGGCGCTTCGAGGATTACTACGGCCCGATCGGCCCGACGCGCGCCGCCCGGATCGCCCGGACGCATCCCGACGACACGGAGCGGATGGAGCGGCTGTGGTCGGAGGCGCCCGCCCGCCGCGCGCCCTACGAGGTCGAGGGCCGCCTGCAGCGGCACGACGGCGCCTACCGCTGGCACAAGATCGTGCTCCTGCCGATCTGGCAGGGCGAGAGCATGGTGGGCATGCTCGGCACCGCCCTCGACATCGACGAGATCGTCACCGCCCGGCGCGCCGTGGAGGACGCCAGCAGCCTGCTGCACCTCGCCCAGCAGGCCGCCCATGCCGGGACGTGGCACCTCGACCTCGACAGCGGCCGGATCGAGTGGTCCCCCGAGAGCGCGCGGCTCCACGGCATCGAGACCGACCGGAACCACGCCCTCGACACCCGGGACTGGCTCGCCCTGATCGACCGCGCCGACGGCGAGCGGGCGCTGCGGATCGCGGCCGCGGCCGCGGCCGCCGGGCAGACCTTCTCGATCGAGTTCCGGGTCCCCACCGCGGACGGCGGCGTGCGCTGGATCAACGGCGTCGGGCGCGGCGCGCCCGGGCAGGCGCGGCGGATGATCGGCCTCAACATCGACGTCACCGCCCGCAAGGCCGCCGAGGCGGCGCTCCTCGCCGCCAAGGCGGCGGCCGACGCCGCGCGCCTGGAGGCGGAGCGGGCGAGCGCGGCCAAGAGCGAGTTCCTCGCCGCCATGAGCCACGAGATCCGCACGCCGCTCAACGGGGTGATCGGCTACGCCGACCTGCTCCTCGACGGGACGGATCTCGGACCGTCGGCGCGCCGGAACGCCGACCGCATCCGCACCGCCGGGGCCGCGCTCCTGACCGTGGTCAACGACGTCCTCGACTTCTCGAAGGTCGAGGCCGGGCAGATCGAGATCGTGCCCCGGCCCTTCGCCCTGGAGGCGCTGATCGACAACGCGGTGTCGATCGTGCGCCCCTCCGCGGAGCGCAAGGGGCTCGCCCTCACGCTCGCCCAAGGCCCGGGCCTGCCCGACTGGGTCGAGGGCGACGAGGACCGCCTCCGGCAGATCCTGCTCAACCTGCTCAACAACGCCGTGAAGTTCACCGCGTCGGGCGGCATCGACCTTTCGGTCCGGGTCAGCCCGGACGCGATCGGCGGGACGCGGCTGCGCTTCGCGGTCCGCGACACCGGCATCGGGATCCCGACCGACAAGTGCGACCGCCTGTTCCGGCGCTTCTCGCAGGTCGACGGCTCGATCAGCCGCGAGTACGGCGGCACCGGGCTGGGGCTCGCCATCTCGAAATCCCTCGTCACGCTGATGGGCGGGACGATCGGCGTCGCGAGCACGGTCGGGCACGGCTCGACCTTCTGGTTCGAGGCCGACCTGCCCGCCGCCGTCCCGCCGGCCCGCGCGACCGCGCCGGCCTCGGCGATCGCCCGCGCGACCGGCCGCCGCCTGCTCCTGGCCGAGGACGTGCCGCTCAACCAGGACCTCGCCCGGATGATCCTGGAGCGCGCCGGGCACGCGGTGGACGTGGTGGCCGACGGGGTCGCCGCGGTGGCGGCCGTCCAGGCGCGGTCCTACGACGTCGTCCTGATGGACGTGCAGATGCCCGTGATGGACGGCATCGCGGCGACCCGGCGGATCCGCGCCCTGGGCGGCGCCGCCGGCCGCCTGCCGATCCTCGCGATGACGGCGAACGTCCTGCCGCAGCAGGTGGCCGAGCTGCGCGCCGCCGGGCTCGACGACCATATCGGCAAGCCGTTCCGCGCGGACGCGCTGCTCGCCGCGATCGACCGATGGGCGGCCCCTCGCGCCGAGCCGCCGCACCGCGCGGGGACGATCGACCGGGCCACCCTGGATGAGATGACCGCGATGGTCGGCCAGGCGCGCATGGGCGACCTCCTGGCGATGCTGGCGAAGGAGCTCGCCGAGCGGTTCGGGCCGGCGGCGACCGACGGCGACCGGACGCGGCTGATGGGGGACGCGCACGCCATGGTGTCGGCGGCCAGCATGATCGGCTTCCTGGATCTGGCCGCGACCTGCCGGGCCTTCGAGACGGCCTGCCGCGCGGGCGAGGACGTCACCGCGCTGCTGGCCGCGCTCCGGGCCCAGGCGGCCGCCACGATCGACGAGATCGCGGTGCTGCGCGCGGCCTGAGCGGGGGCGCCGCCGGAGCCGGCCCGCGGGTTTTGCACGCCCAAATTCTCGTCTCCCAGGCACGCGGCGGCGAGGAACGATCTTCCAGCCGGCGGTCCCGCGGCGGCGGCGCGCCCGCCGGGCCGCGACTCCGGGACGACGATGGCGGGCGCCTCCGGCGAGGGCGGTTCGGAGAACGGCACCGGGTATCGCGCGCGTCCGGGGAGATGGATATTCCGGCGCGCGCGGTCCGCGCACCGCCGCGGGCGGCTGCCCGGGACCCGCGCACCGCCGCGGGGGCCGCGGCGCGAGGCGGATCCCGGGCGCGACCCGGGCAGGGCGCGGGCCCTTGCCTTCGTGGCCGAGCTCGGTCGACCCTGCGCCCGGCCGCCCGAGTCGCTCCCGCGCCGGGCCGGCCGGAATGGGGGACATCTCATGACATCTGCCGGTCCGCACCGCCGCGCCGTCGCGCTGGCCGCCCTGGCCGCCCTGGTTCTCGGCGCGCCGTTCCCCGGCACCGCCCGCGCGGCCGACCGGGAGGTCACCTTCGCCCACCAGGACATGGTGGTGCCGTTCCGCGCCCTGATGGCCTCCGGGGCGATCGAGAAGGCGACCGGCTACACGATCCACTGGCGCAAGTTCGGCGGCGGCGGCGACGTGATCCGCGCCATGGCCTCGGGCAGCGTCCAGATCGGCGAGGCGGGGTCGAGCCCGATCGCGGCGGCCGCCTCGCAGGGGCTCGACATCCAGCTGTTCTGGATCCTCGACGAGATCGCCGACGCCGAGCAGCTCGTGGCCCGCGCCGGCAGCGGCGTGACGGGCGTGGCCGACCTGCGCGGCAAGACGGTCGCGGTGCCGTTCGTGTCGACCGCGCATTACCAGCTGATCGCCGCCCTGGCGGAGGCCGGACTGACGCAGGCCGACGTCCGGATCCTCAACATGCGGCCGCCCGAGATCGCCGCCGCCTGGGAGCGGGGCGACATCGACGCGACCTTCATCTGGGACCCGGTGCTCGCCCGGGTGAAGAAGTCCGGCACCGTGGTGGTCTCGGCCGGCGACCTCGCCCGCCGGGGCAAGGCGACCTTCGACGGCCTCGTGGTCGACCGGGCCTGGGCGGCGCGGAACCGGGACTTCCTGGTGACGCTCGTCCGGCTGATCGCCGCCCAGGACGCGGCCTACGCCGCCAGGCCCTGGGGCGCCGACGCGCCGGAGGTGGCGGCGGTGGCCCGGATCAGCGGCTCGGCGCTCGCCGAGGTGCCCGCGAGCCTCGCGGCCTACCGGTTCCCGACCCTGGAGGCGCAGGCCTCCCCGGCCTGGCTCGGGGGCGCCGCCGCCAAGGCCCTCACCGAGACCGCCGCCTTCCTGAAGGCGCAGGGGCGCGTGCAGGCGCTGGCGCCCGACTACGCCCGGTTCGTCACGACGGAGGTCGTGGACGCGGCCCGGAAATAGCCTGTCCCCGGACCGGAGGGCCCATGATCGAGATCCGCAACCTGAGCGTCCGCTACGGGCAGGGCGCCGACGCGGTCGCCGCGCTGTCGGGGATCGACCTGACCATCGGTCCCGGGGAGTTCGTGGTGGCGCTCGGCGCCTCGGGCTGCGGCAAGACCACCCTGCTCTCGGCGATCGCGGGATTCCTGGCGCCCACCGAGGGCCGCATCCTCCTCGACGGCGCGCCGGTCCGGGGTCCGGGGGCCGAGCGGGGCGTGGTGTTCCAGCGCCACGCCCTGATGCCCTGGCTGGACGTCGCCGAGAACGTGGCCTTCGGACCGAAGATGCGGGGCGTGCCCCGGGCGGAGCGGCGGCGGATCGCCCTGGCGACGCTCGACCTCGTCGGCCTGCCCGACTGCGCCGACCGGAAGGTCTACGAGCTCTCGGGCGGGATGCAGCAGCGGGTCGGCCTCGCCCGGGCGCTCGCCGGAGACCCGCGCGCCCTGCTGATGGACGAGCCGCTCGGCGCGCTGGACGCCTTCACCCGCGAGCAGATCCAGGAGCTGATCCTCCGGATCTGGCACCGGACCGGCAAGATGGCCTTCTTCATCACCCACGACGTCGAGGAAGCGGTGTTCCTCGCCACCCGGCTGGTGATCATGAGCCCGCGGCCCGGCCGCATCGTCGAGACGCTGGACCTGCCCTTCTCCCGGGCGTTCGTCGAGGGCCGCGACGCGCGGGCCGTGAAGTCGGACCCCGCCTTCATCGCCGTGCGCGAGCGCGTGCTCGCGCGCATCCGCGGCGGCGCCGGCGCGGCGTCCGAGGCCGTCCGATGAGCGGTCTGCCCCGCGCCGCGCCGGACGCGGTCCCGGACGTGATCCCGGACGTGATCCCGGACACGGCCCCGGCCTCGGCTCCGGCGACGGCCCCGCTGGCGCGCACCGGAATCCGCCGCCGCCGCGGGATCCTGGTGCCGGCGGTCAGCGCCGCCACGGTGCTGGCAGCCCTCGGCCTCTGGCTGGTCGCCACCCGTGCCGGCTGGGTGAAGCCGCTGTTCCTGCCGCCGCCGGAGGCGGTCCTGGCGGCCTTCGGTCAGGCCTGGCGCGGGGAGATCGACGGCGCCCCGCTCGGGCTCCACGTCGGCGACAGCCTCCTGCGCGTCCTCGGCGCCTTCGCGCTCGCCGCCCTGGTGGGCATCCCGGCCGGGCTCGCCATGGGCACGAGCCGGATCGCCCGGGGCATCCTCGACCCGCCGATCGAGTTCTACCGGCCGCTGCCGCCGCTCGCCTACCTGCCCCTGATGATCATCTGGTTCGGGATCGGCGAGCTGTCGAAGGTGCTGCTGATCTTCCTCGCCTGCCTCGCCCCGGTGGCGCTCGCCGCGCGGGCGGGGGTGCGCTCCGCCTCGGTCGACCAGATCAACGCCGCGCGCGCCCTCGGGGCGAGCCGCTGGCAGGTCCTGCGCCACGTGGTCTTCCCGGCGGCGCTGCCGGAGATCCTGATCGGCCTGCGGATCGGCATGGGCGTGGGCTGGACCACCCTGGTGGCCGCCGAGATGGTGGCGGCCCAGGCCGGGCTCGGCCAGCTCGTCCTCAACGCCTCCAATTTCCTGCGCACCGACGTGGTGGTGATGGGCATCCTGCTGATCGGCCTGTTCGCGGGCCTGTTCGAGCTCGGGATGCGGGGCCTGGAGCGCGTCCTGGTGCCCTGGAAGGGCCGACACTAGCGCCGCCGCAGCACCCGCTTGAGCCGGCTGCCCGCGTGCGGATCGACGTAGTGCAGCAGGGCCGTGGCCCGGATCGCGTCGGACGCGCAGGGCTCGTTCGTGTGCAGCGAGCGGTAGCCCCAGAAGAAGTACAGGCTTCCCGGCTTCAGCGGCAGGCGGATCACGCGGTCGCTGCCGCGGTCGTAGGCGCGGGTCAGGAGCTTCTGCGCGAGCGGATTGTCGACCAGCGCCTTATCGACGAGGTTGCGGAGGTAGCTCCGACGCAGTGCGCGGGTGTTCGGGTGGATGATCAGGCGCCCTGGAGTACCGTGGTCCGGCATCGTGACGGGGACGAGGGCCGTGAGCACGTACGAGTCGAAGTGGAAGCGCATCGAGTGCGTCCTGGCGCCATGTCCCGCCAGACAGCGCAGGATCTGGTAGTAGCCGACATCCGGCGCGGACCGTCCCACGGCGCTCTCGTAGATGCCGCGGCACAGGGCGTTGAAGGTCGGGTCGTCCGGCAGGGCGGCCAGGAACGTGCCGCCGAGATCCTTCGTCCCGGTGAAACCCGCGTACTCACCGCCCTTCGCGGCGACCGCCCGCGCGACGAAAGCCTGCGCGACGCGCAGGTCCTCCGGGCTCACGTAATCCTCGAGAACCGCGTAGCCCTGTGACGTGATCTGCTGCGCGATCGCCCCCGCCACGGCGCCGGAGGGGACCTTGAACATGTAGCTCATGGGACCGAACCTTGCCGACCCGAGCCAGACGACACCTGAGAGCCGGTTCGAACGCCATCAGGCGCATCATCTGAGCCGATAGAGTCGGATTCGTCAATCATTCATCTGGATAAATAGCTGCACAAGATGGCGTAAGTTGCGCCATTACTGCACAGGCCGCCGGGACGAAGGGGGCTATGGGTTCACGGCGCGGCGGCGGATGGGTCCGCGCGGAGACCCTGCGGATCGGAGGAACGGGCCGGCCCGCGCGCGGCTCTGCATCCACGTCCGCGTCCCGACAAGATGTGGGGCCCACCAGGCAGCGGACGTGGAGGTCGGCAGAACCAACCCGTCCTTGATCGCGTCGGCCCGCTCGCCGGTCGCCCTCATTTGATGCGCTCGCTGCGCTGACGGACCGCGTCCAGCGCCCGCGCGGACGCGCAGGGCGCGCACGATCCGGCCCGGACCGGGACGTCCCGGGCCCCTCGGCCTGCATGCGGGGCTTGGACGCGGGGC
>NZ_JBNNWO010000012.1:0-209823 GCF_050281105.1 Methylobacterium sp. NPDC080182 | reverse complement strand
GGCCTGGACGCGGGGCCTGGACGCGGGGCCTGGACGCGGGGCCTGGACGCGGGGCCTGGACGCGGGGCCTGGACGCGGGGCCTGGACGCGGGGCCTGGACGCGGGGCCTCGCCCCGTCCCCGCCGGCGGAGTCAGGTGTCGGCCAGTGGAGGGACGGCACGTCGCGGCGGCCAGCAGAAGAAAATTCCCTTCGAGTCCGCCGCTCAACTCTGACGGAAGCCTAGGGCGGGCGAACCGGGCACGGCGAGACAACACATATATTTGAATACAAGATCTTTACGGGAATTTGTATTAGGCTATAACGGATTTTGCAGGATCACAATCGTCGCGCAGCGTCGCCTCTGGTTGCGGTGAGATCGGGGAGGTCTCGGATGGACCACGCGGACGACGTCGTATCCGAGGCGGCGCTCGTCGCGGCGCTCGAAGCCTCGGGCGGCGTCGGCTTCTGGATGTGGGACATCCTCCGGGACGAGGCGCGGGCCGATCCGGTGAGCGCCCTGCTGTTCAACATCAGCCCGGCCCGGTCGCGGGTCGGGGTCAGCCTCGCGGAGCTCCTGAAGGCCGTCCATCCGGACGATCAGCCCCACATCTCGCAGGTCATTCTGGACTGCGTCCGGACCGGCGGCTCCTACACGGCGGAGTACCGCGTCTGCTCGCCGGAGGGGCGGCTGCGCTGGCTGTTCACCCGCGGGCACTTCTACCTGGACCAGGACGGGCGACCGACCACCGGACGGGGCGTGATCGTCGAGATCTCGGACAGCAAGGCGGCCGGCGCGGCTTTCGCGGAGCGCGACGGGGACACGATCGACGACGCCCTCAGCCGCACCGCCGACCTCTGCCTGTCGCTGCACAACACGGTCTCGGTGGTCGGCGACACCGCCCTCGTGGCGCTGACCGAGACGCTGCTCCTCGAGATCGGCAAGCGCCTCGCGGAGCGCCAGCGCGCCGAGCGCAGCGGCGGCCTGCACTGAGCGGGGCAGCTGCCGGAGGTCGCGGATCGTCCGCTCGATGCGCGCCGCCCCGGCTTCGTCGACCGGCACCGGCTGTCCGGTCTCGTCCGGCCCGTCCGGCCCGTCCGGGACCGGCGCCCCCCCGCCTGCGACCTTCCGACCGGAACTTGGCCGTGCGGCACCCGTGTTTGCCGGTTGAATGAGCCCCGCGCTCGCAACTGCTGAGAGGTGAACGCCATGACCATGGACGCCCGCGAGATCTACGTCACGGCCCTGAAGAACACCCATGCTGTGGAGATGCAGGCGCTGCAGATCATGGAGCGGCAGGTCGAGCGCCTGGAGCGCTATCCCGAGATGGAGCAGGCCCTGCGCCGCCACATCGAGGAGACGCACGGGCAGCGCCACCGGCTGGAAGAGGCGCTCCAGAGCCTGGGCGACAGCCCCTCGACCCTCAAGGAGGGCTTCCTGGGCTTCGTCGGCAACATGATGGCGCTGGGTCACACGCCGGCCCAGGACGAGATCCTGAAGAACACCTACGCCAACCACGCCTTCGAGAATTTCGAGATCGCCGCCTACGAGTCGCTGCTCACCATCGGCGACGCCGCCGGCCAGCAGGGCCACCGGACGGCGTTCGAGCAGTCCCTCAAGGAGGAGCAGGCCATGGCGGAGGCGGTGCGCAAGCTGATCCGCCCGACCACCGAGCGCTACCTCTCCCTGACGGTATCCGGCGCCAAGGCCGACCGCTGAGGTCCCGTCGTCCCCGCCCCGAGACCGGGCGGGGACGGCCTCCCGTACCACCTTCGCCCGCTACCCGAGCCACGCTGACCCGGTCTGATCGCGCGCCCATGGACATCGGAAGCCGCCCATCGACGGACAGTCCCCGGCCGGAGCCGGAAACCGCCGGCGGGGCCCTGGGGAGGGGGTGCGTCCACCTCTGCGTGGACATGCAGCGCATGTTCGCCGAGCCCACCGACTGGCAGACCCCGTGGATGAACCGCGTCCTGCCCCATGTCTGCCGCCTCGCGGCGGCGCATCCGGAGCGGACCGTCTTCACCCGCTTCATCCCGGCCGCCCGGCCGGGCGAGGGCCGCGGGACCTGGGCGACCTACTCGCGGCGCTGGGCCGGCATGACCCGGGAGCGCCTCGACCCGGGCCTGATCGACCTCGTCCCGGACCTCGCCCGACTGGCTCCGCCCGCCGAGATCGTCGACAAGACCGTCTACTCGCCCTGGCTGGAGACGGGCCTCGACGCGCGCCTGCGCGCGCGGGGGGTCGACACGCTGATCGTCACAGGCGCCGAGACCGACGTCTGCGTGCTGGCCGCCGTGCTCGGCGGGGTCGATCTCGGCTACCGGATCGTGCTGGCCACCGACGGCCTGTGCAGTTCCTGCGACGAGGCGCACGACGCCCTCCTGCTGATGTACCGGATGCGCTACGGCCACCAGGTCGAGACGATGACGACCGCCGAGATCCTCGACCGCTGGCACTGAGCCGGCCGCGCGCCCTCCCGCCGCGCCCGAGCATCCGATCTGTAATGGCCAAGCTCAAGGCGAGTTCTCGGCCCGGCTCCGCCGGCCACCCCGGCTCACGAACACTCGATCCGTGCGGCCGCGCACGCGAAAAACAGTCGCGGCGCATGAACCGGTGGCCGGTGAGACCGTTATGTTCCTGAACAGGGTTCCGGAGGAAAGGTTATGGCCAAGCACGAGATCCTCGGCTACTTCGAGCACCGCCGCGACGGGGCCTGGGTCTGCGTCCGTCCCTTCACCCTGACCACGCGGGACGCGAGCGTCGACATCCGCCAGGGCATGCGCTTCGACTACGGCAAGCGCGTCGGGGGCGTCGATCTGGCCGAGTACCTCGAGCGCCTGGGTTCGCAGTTCGGCTCCTGAGGCGCGGTCACGCGCGAGCCGCAGATCGCAGACCCTTCGACGCGGCGCCGGGCGTGACCCCTGCGCCGCGCTTCGTCGTTCCGGGCGCCGCTCAGGCGCCGCCCCACTGCATCGTCAGGCCGCCATCGACCACCAGGGTGTGGCCGGTGACGTAGGCGGCGTCCTCCGAGGCGAGGTAGAGGATCGCCCGGGCGATCTCCTCGGGCTGGCCGGCCCGGTGCCACGGGATCCGCTCCAGGGACGCGTCGAGAACCTCCGGCTTCTCGAACCGGTCGGCGGTCATCGGCGTCTCGATCAGGCCCGGGGCGACGTTGTTGACGTTGATCCGATCCTCCGCGAGTTCGCGCGACAGGGACCGGCAGAGGGAGCCGAGCCCGGCCTTCGACATGCCGTAGGGGGCGCTCTCCGGCGTGGGCAGGTGCTGGGCCACGGAGGAGACGAACACGATCTTCCCGTTGCCGCCCTGGGCCCGGCGCATCCGGATGAAGGGGCGGGCGCAGAACAGCGGCCCCATGAGGTTCACCCGCAGGATCCGCTCCAGCACCGCGTCGTCCATCTCGGCGACCGGCATCCCGCTCATGGCCTGCCCGGCATTGGCCACGAGGATGTCGAGGGTGCCGAACTCGCTGCCGATGCGGTCGAAGGCCGCCGTGACCGCCGCCGGGTCGCCGACGTCGAGCTGGAGCACCAGCGCCCGCCGGCCCGCGGCCTCCACCCGCGCGGCGGTCTCGCGGATGCCCTCCGCGTCGCTGTGATAGGTGATGGCCACGTCGGCGCCCGCGCGGGCGAGCAGTTCCGCGGTCGCCTGCCCGATGCCGGAATCGGCCCCGGTGACCAGGGCGCGGGTGTCGGTGAAGCGCATCGCGGATCTCTCGCTGACGCCGCCGTCGCGGCGGGATGCCTGGGCAATGGGCGCCGCCCGGGCCGGTTCCGGGCGCGCGCAGCCGCCGCAGGGGAACCCGATCCGGGTTCGCGTCTTTGACGCCCCGCCGCCGCATGGCCTAGTGAGGTCGCATGTCCCTCGAAGATACGACCCGCTCGCTCGCGGAGGAGTGCGCGCCCGACACGCGGAGCCGCATCCTCGCGACGGCGGGCACGTATTTCCGCGAGATCGGCTACCAGAAGACGACCGTGGCCGACATCGCCCGGACGCTGAAGATGAGCCCGGCCAACGTCTACCGCTTCTTCGAGTCGAAGAAGGCGATCAACGAGGCGGTGCTGGAGCGGCTGATCGGCGAGAGCGAGGCGGTGATCCTCGGCATCGCCGACCGGCCGGGCCTCGACGCCACCGCGCGCCTCGCGGCGGCGATCGAGGCCCTGCATCGCGACTCCACCCGGCGCTGCGAGACGTTTCCCCGCCTGCACGAGATGATCGAGGCGGCGATGGCGGAGAGCTGGGACGTCTGCCGCCACCACGTCGCCCGGATCACCGCCGGGTTCGAGCGGATCATCCGCGACGGGGTGGCGCGGGGCGAGTTCGAGGCGGCCGATCCCGCCGAGGCGGCCGCCTGCGTCCACGTCGCCATCGCCCGCTACACCCACCCGCTGCTGGTGGGCTGCTCCACCCTCCAGCCGGTGCCGCCCATGGCGGCGATGACGGCGTTCCTGCTGCGGAGCCTCGCGCCGCGCGGGTCGCTCCCGTAGCGCGCCGCCTACTCGGAGGCCGGTCCCGCCTCCGGCGCCGGCTCGGAGGCGCTGGGCTGCGGCCCGTCATAGCCCTCGATCACCAGGATCTCGGCCTCGACGCCGCCGCGCTGCTTGGCCTTGGCGGCCTGGTAGAGGTCGGAGTTCCAGCAGGCGAGGGCGTCGGCGTAGCTCGGGAACTCGATCACCACGTTGCGGGACCGGGCCGGGCCCATCACCGCCTCGTGGGCGCCGCCGCGCACGAGGAACCGGCCGCCGAACTTGGCGAAGGCCGCGCCGTTGGCCGCCACGTAGTCCTTGTAGGCCTCCGCGTCGCGGACATCGACCCGCGCGATCCAGTAGCCCTTGGTCATGCTGCGTCTCCTGCCCTGCGGAGCGAAGTGGGACCGCTCCGCCCGAAGGCAATCCCGCTCGGATCAGGCGAGGTCCGCCACGATCGCCCGCGCCACCGCGCGGGGGTCGGCGGCGCCGGTGATCGGGCGGCCGACCACCACGTGGTCGATCCCGGCCCGGCGGGCGTCGCCCGGCGTCATGACCCGCTTCTGGTCGCCGGCCGCGGCGCCCGCCGGGCGGATGCCCGGGGTGACGATCAGCCGGTCCGGACCGACGACGCGCCGGACCGCGCCCGCCTCGGCGGCCGAGCAGACGAGGCCGTCGATGCCGATCTCGGCCGCCTGCGCGGCGCGCTTGGCGACGAGCTCCGCCACCGGCAGGCCGTAGCCGGCCTCCGCGGCGTCGGCGTCGTCGTAGGAGGTGAGCACCGTCACGGCGAGGATCCTGAGTCCCGCGCCCCGGCCGCGGACCGCCGCCCGCATGGTCTGCGGGTAGGCGTGGACGGTGAGGAAGGTGGCGCCGGAGCCCGAGGCCGAGCGCACGCCCTCCTCGACGGTGTTGCCGATGTCGTGGAGCTTCAGGTCGAGGAAGACCTTGAGCCCGCGGGCCGCCAGCCGCTCGGCCAGGGCGAGGCCGCCCGCGTATCCGAGCTGGTAGCCGATCTTGTAGAAGGTCGCGGCGTCGCCGATCCGGTCGATCAGCGCCTCGGCGGCCTGCACGCTCGGCAGGTCGAGGGCCACGATCAGGCGGTCGCGGGGGTCGGCAATCTCGGTCATCGGCGCGTCCTTCGGGGGTCGCGGCACGGATCACGCGCCGGCGATGCCTGTCAATGCGGGCGGGTCCGGGCGACGCCGTCCCCGACCCGCCGTGCGCGCCCCGCCTCGCGCGCCGTCCTTGCGAGCGCAGCGAAGCAATCCAGGGCGGCGCGCCGGTCTCGGATTTGATGTGTCGCTGGATTGCTTCGCTGCGCTCGCAAAGACGGGCGCGACCCTTCAGTCCCGAGGGATATGGGATGCGCATGTCGTCGCTGCCTGGACGAGGCCCCTCATCCTGCCATCACCCCGCCATCACCCGCGCCACCTCGGCGCGCAGCACCGGCAGCAGCTCTGCCTCGAACCAGGGCTCGCGCTTCAGCCAGCCGTTGTTGCGCCAGGACGGGTGGGGCAGGGGCAGGACCCGGGGGCGGCGCGGCTCGGCCAGGATCTCCCGCCAGCGCCGCACCGTCCCGGTGAGGCCGCCCTCCATCCGTCCGAGGTGCCAGCCCTGCGCGTACTGGCCGATCACCAGGATCAGCTCCAGGTCCGGCAGGCCGGAGAAGAGTTCCGCCCGCCAGCGCTCGGCGCATTCCCGGCGGGGCGGCCGATCGCCGCCCTTGGCGTCGAGGCCGGGGAAGCACGACCCCATCGGCACGATGGCCACCCGGGCGGGATCGTAGAACCGCGCCGCGTCGAGGCCGAGCCAGGCGCGCAGCCGCACGCCCGACGGGTCGGTGAAGGGCTGCCCGGTGCGGTGGGCGCGGGTGCCGGGGGCTTGGCTGGCGATGCAGAGGCGGGCCGTGGCCGAGCCCTGGACGATCGGCCGGGGCTCCTGGGGCAGGGGCGGCCCGTAGCGCGGCGTGTCGCGGCAGAGGCGGCAGGCGCGCAGGCGCGCGGCGGTGTCGTCGAAGGCGGGCATGGCCCGGAGATGGCGTCGCGGCGCCTGAAAAAGAAACGGCGCGGTGTCGCGCCGCGCCGTCGTCAGTCGGGTCTCTTGCCTTGGGGGGAAGGCCCACCCTTCCTACGCCGATCCGGGCCGGCGGAACGTGCGTTTCCTCACGCGCCCTTCACGCCGGAGAGGTCAAGCGGCAGCGAGCGCAGGCGCCGGCCGGTCGCGGCGAAGACCGCGTTGGCGATCGACGGCCCGAGTACGGGCACGCCCGGCTCACCGATCCCGGTGGGCGCCGCCTGGCTCGGCACGATGTGCACCTCCACCTTCGGCATCTCGCTCATCCGGGTCGGCTCGTAGGCGTCGAAATTGTGCTCCTGCACCTGCCCGTCCTTGAGGGTGATGCGGTTGCGCAGCACCGCCGACAGGGCGAAGCCGACCGCGCCCTCGACCTGCGCGCGGATCACGTCCGGGTTGACCGGAACGCCGACATCCACCGCCGCCACGATCCGGTTGACGCGGATCGCGGCGTCGTGCGCCGTGACGTCGGCCACCATGGCGACGTAGGAGCCGAAGGATTCGTGGACCGCCACTCCGAGGCCGCGGCCCTGGTCCTGCGGCTTGGCGCTCCAGCCGGCCTTCTCGGCGGCGAGCTTGAGCACGCCGGACAGCCGCGGCGCCTGGGTGAGGAGGGAGAGCCGGTAGGCGACCGGATCGACGTTGGCGGCGTGGGCCAGCTCGTCGATCATCACCTCCATCACGTGGGCCGTGTGGGTGTGGCCGACCGAGCGCCACCACAGGACCGGCACGCCCTCGCGGCCGTTATGGACGCCGAACCGGTAGGCCGGCAGCGCGTAGGCGGTGTCGGAGGCGCCCTCTACGGTGGTGGCGTCGATGCCGTTCTTGACGATCATCGCCTCGAAGGGCGAGCCGATCATGATCGACTTGCCGACCATCACGTGGTCCCAGCCGACCACCGTGCCCTTGCCGTCGATACCGGCCCGGACCCTGTGCAGCACGGTCGGGCGGTAATAGCCGCCGGCCATGTCGTCCTCGCGGGTCCAGACGAGGTGGAGCGGGGCCTTCTCGCCGGACGCCTTGAAGACGGTGGCGGCTTCCGCGAGGTAGTCGGCGGTGGGCGTCGCCCGGCGCCCGAACGAGCCGCCGGCCCAGTTGCTGTGCAGCCGGACCCGGTCGGCCGTCACGCCGAGGATCGCCGCCATGGTGGCCTGCTCGACGGTCTGGAACTGGAAGCCCGCGTAGACGTCGTAGCCGCCGTCGGACCCCTTCTCGATCGTGGCGTTCAGGGGCTCCATCGCCGCGTGGGCGAGGTAGGGGAAGGTGAACTCGGCCTCGACGACCTTGGCGGCGCCCTTGAGCGCCGCCTGCGGGTCGCCGCGCTCGGAGGCCGTCAGGCCGGGACCCTTGGCGCGCTCGCGGTACTCGGCCAGGATCGCGTCGGACGAGCGGGTCTCGGCGGTGCTGTCGTCCCAGGCGACGGTCAGCGCCTCGCGGCCCTTCATGGCCGACCACGTGTCGCGGGCGATCACCGCCACGCCGGTCGGCACCTGCACCACGTCGAGGACGCCCGCGACCTTCCGGGCGGCCGCGGCGTCGAAGCTCTTCACGGTGGCGCCGAAGCGCGGGGCCCGGGCGACGAGGGCCGTGACCTGGTTCGGGCGGCGGATGTCGAGGGAGTAGACCGCCGTGCCGTTCGTCTTGGCGACGGAATCGAGGCGCGGCACCGTCTGGCCGATCAGCGTCCACTCGCTCGGGTCCTTGAGCCGCGGCTCGGAGGGCACCGGCAGCGAGGCGGCCGAGGCCGCGAGCTCCCCGAACCGGGCCTGCCGGCCGGACGGGGCGTGGCGCACGAGACTGTCGGCGACCGTGATCTCGGAGACCGGCACCTTCCAGCGGAAGGCGGCCTCGGCCATCAGCATCTCGCGGGCGGCCGCGCCCGCCTTGCGCAGCTGGAACCAGGAATTGGCCACCGCGGTCGAGCCGCCGGTGCCCTGGATCGGGCCCATCAGGGTGTTGTTGTAGAGCGCCGCGTCCGCGGGCGCGAACTCGGTGCGGACGTGTCGCCAGTCGGCGCCGAGCTCGTCGGCCAGGATCGTGGCGAGCCCGGTCGTGTTCCCCTGGCCCATGTCGAGGTGCTTGATCACCACCGTGACGGTGTCGTCCGCGCCGATCCGCACGAAGGCGTTGGGCTGCGCCTTCACGTCGGCGAGGTTCGGGCCGGGCGCGGCGCGGGCGGGTTTCGGGTCGAGCCGGAACGCGACCACGAGGGCGCCGGCGCCCGCGAGCAGGCCGCGGCGGCTCGGACGGACGGGGAGGGGGTTCGGTCGACGGGCGTTCAGCATGGCGGCGAGGCTCCGGTCGGGACCGCGGGGGAGGGCGGGAAGGTGGGCGCCGGGACGGATCAGGCGAGGCTGCGCGCGGCTTCGTGAATCGCCGCGCGGATGCGCTGATAGGTGCCGCAGCGGCAGATGTTGCCGTCCATGGCGCCGTCGATGTCGGCGTCGGTGGGCTTGGCGTTGCCCGAGAGCAGGCCGATCGCCGACATGATCTGGCCGGACTGGCAGTAGCCGCACTGGACCACGTCGAGCTTGCGCCAGGCCGCCTGGACGGCCTCGGCCACCCGGCCCGACACGCCCTCGATGGTCGTCACCTGCGCCGCGCCGACATCGCCCAGCCGCGTCTGGCAGGCCCGGACCGGCTGGCCGTCGAGGTGGACCGTGCAGGCGCCGCACTGCGCGATGCCGCAGCCGTACTTGGTGCCGGTGGCGTCGAGCCGGTCGCGCAGCACCCAGAGCAGGGGCATGTCGGGATCGGCGTCGATCGCGTGCGCGACGCCGTTGACGGTGAGATTCGGCATGGTCGGCGACCCTCTCTCGACGCGCGTGTCCGGGCGCCCCGGATCGCGGCGTGCGACCGCGCTCGGGCCGGCGGGCCTCCACCCGAGACTAGCGGGCGCGGGCCCCGACACGATGTGCGGCACCGCACGTCGATCCGGCGGCACGACAGTCTCGATACAGCCCGCGATGCTTAAGATTGCAGGGATGTCGGCAGCCGCTTCTTAACATATCCGCCCCATCCTCACGGAGTGCTTCCCCGCCACCGCCGCCCGTCCGCGCATTCGAGCCGAGTTTGAAGACGCGCATGTCCGATCTCACCGTCGAGATGGTCCAGCGCGGTCGCGGCCCCTCGACGGAGGAGGCGGCGCGCCGCCGCGGGGTCGCCCGGGAAATCCGTTCGGCCCGGGAGAAGCTGACCTCGCGGACCGGCCTCGAACGGGCCTTCGACTACGAGCTGCTGCGCCACTACGCCCAGTACCGGGTCGGCGCGGGCATCCCGCTGGTGGGGTTCGCGGCGGTGCTGGCCGCGGCGTCGACCTTCTGGATCGCGCCGCCGGTGGCGGCGATCTGGGCGCTCGGCGTGGTCCTGATGATCTCGCTCAACACGACGTTGAGCCGGCGCTTCCTCCGCGCCGACCCGGCGACGATCCCGCTCGCCCGCTGGCGCCGCCGCTTCCTGGTCGGCGAGGTGCTGCAGAGCCTGTCGTGGGCCGCGATGATCGGGCTCGGAACCACCGGCGGCTGGACCTTCGCGCTGTTCGGCCTCGTCATCGCCTCCGCGGTCACCACCATGCTGGCCGCGACGGTGCCGCTCGCCGCCGTCGCCGCCCTGGTGCCGCTGGCCCTCGCCACCGCCTCGCTCGCGGCCTTCTCCCGCGGGATGGACCTGCTGATGCTGGTGGTCATGGCCGGCGGCGCGCAGGTCTTCTTCCTCGGCCTGTCCCGCCGCCTCTACACCTCGACGGTGGGCGCCCTGCGCTCCCGCGCCGAGAAGGACGCGGTGTTCGGCGAGCTGGAGCAGGCCAAGGCCAATTCGGACGAGGCCCGCCGCCGGGCCGAGGAGGCCAACCTCGCCAAGTCGCGCTTCCTCGCCACGATGAGCCACGAGCTGCGCACGCCGCTCAACGCCATCCTGGGCTTCTCGGAGGTGATGAAGAACGAGGTGTTCGGCACCCATACGGCGCCGTCCTACCGCGAGTACTCGCACGACATCCACGACAGCGGGATGCACCTCCTGAACCTGATCAACGAGATCCTCGACCTGTCGCGGATCGAGGCGGGGCGCTACGAGCTGAACGAGGAGCCGGTGCAGCTCGCCCACGTGGTCGAGGAGTGCCGCCACATGATGGGCCTGCGGGCCAAGGCGAAGAACCAGACCTTCCACGACCTCGTCGACGGCTCGCTGCCGCGGCTCTGGGCCGACGAGCGGGCTCTGCGCCAGATCGTCCTGAACCTCCTGTCGAACGCCGTGAAGTTCACGCCCCCGGGCGGCGAGATCTGGCTGAAGGTCGGCTGGACCGCCTCGGGCGGGCAGTACGTCTCGGTGAAGGACAGCGGCCCGGGCATCCCCGAGGACGAGCTCGGCACGGTCCTGTCCTCGTTCGGGCGCGGCTCGCTCGCGATCAAGACCGCCGAGCAGGGCTCCGGCCTCGGCCTTCCGATCGTGAAGGGCCTCGTGGAGCTGCACGGCGGGCAGTTCCAGCTGTCCTCCAAGCCCCGCGAGGGCACCGAGGTGGTGGTGACCCTGCCGGCCGCCCGGGTCATGGACACGCTGCCGCCGGTCGAGGTCGAGCCGGACTTCGTGGGCCCCGTGCGCGGCCCCCTCAACCGCGCCGCCTGAGCGGCCCGTCGGGCCGCGCGCCCCGGCTCAGCCGAGCCCGCCGAGGGCGCAGACCCGCGCCCACTCGGCCTCGGTCACCGGCTGCACCGACAGCCGGGAATTGTTGACCAGCACCATGTCGGCGAGCGCCGCGTCGGCCTTGATCGCCTCGAGCGTGACCGGGCTCGGCAGCGCCCGCACGGCCCTGACGTCGACCATGCCGAAGCGGCCGGTCTCGTCGGTGTGGTCGGGATAGTAGGCGCGGATCACCGCCACGATGCCCACCACCGCCTTGCCCTCGTTCGAGTGGTAGAAGAAGCCCTCCTCGCCGACCTGCATGGCCATCAGCTGCTTCTTGGCGAGGTGGTTGCGCACGCCGTTCCAGTGCGTGCCGGCCTCCCCGGCCGCGACCTGCTGATCCCACGACCAGGTCGCGGGCTCGGATTTGAACAGCCAGTACGCCATCGCTGAAGTCCCAGTAGACCGCCCGGCCGGGCGGCGCGCCCCGCCATAGCCCAGCTTCGCCTACCGGGAACAGGCCGGTCCGGCCCCGGCCGCGCGCGGGACCGGCGGTCAAGCAGAACCCGCGTAGAACGCCGCAGCTCTGCTAGCGCAAGCCTTGGGCAAATATTAAATTCTGCATGCAAATAGCCGTATAGCGCGTCACGCACCAATCGCCGGTTGCATACATGATCTCAGTCATCGGTTGCTTTATCGGTGAACACAACCTGTGGCTGGTAGGCCTCGCGGCCCTGGTCTGCGCGCTGGCGAGCGGCACCGCGATCGAGCTCCTCACCCATGCCGGCCGGACCGGCGGCCGCGGCCGCTACGTCTGGGTCGCGGTGGCCGCCGCCGCCGGGGGATCGGGGATCTGGGCGACGCATTTCCTGGCGATGCTCGCCTTCGAGCCCGGGCTGCCGTCGGGCTACGGCGTCGGGCTGACGCTCCTCTCCTACGTGGACGCCGTCGCGATCACCGGGCTCGGCTTCGCCCTGGCCGTCTCCGGCCGGGCGGTCCAGGCGGGCCTCGGCGGCGCCGTGGTCGGCGGCGGCATCGCGACGATGCACTACACCGGCATGGCCGCCTATCAGGTGGCGGGGCACCTCGCCTGGACCCCCGCGCTGGTCGTGGTCTCGGTCGGCCTCGGGGCGGGGCTCGGCGCCGCCGCCCTGGTGGTCGGCCTGTCGGCCACCACGTTCCGGGGCCGGTACGGCGGCGCCGCGCTGCTGATCCTGGCGATCTGCGGCCACCACTTCGCCGGCATGGGCGCGGTGACCCTCCATCCCGACCCCACCGTGGCGATCCCCTCGGGCGCGCTCCGGAGCGGGTGGCTCGCCGCGGCCGTGGCGGTGGCGAGCTGCCTGATCCTGCTGCTCGCCGGCGCCGCCCTCGTGGTCGACCTGCGCGAGCGCCGCCGCGCCGATCTCGAGCGCGAGCGCCTGCGCAGCCTGGCCAACGCGGCCGTGGAGGGCCTCGTCGTCTGCCGCGGCGGCGAGATCGTCAGCGCCAACGAGGCCTTCGCCCGGCTCGCGGGCCTGGAGGCGGCCCTCCTGACGGGCCGGAGCCTCAGCGCCTACCTGCCGGACCTCGTGCCCGGCTCAGGGACGGCCGACCAGCCCCTGGAGACCGAACTCGTCCCGGCGGCGGGCGCCCCCATTCCCGTCGAGGTGATCATGCGCCCGGTCGCCGAGTACGGGCGCCTGCCGCACCACGCCGTGGCGGTGCGCGACCTGCGCGCGCGGCGCCGGGCCGAGAGCGAGATCCACTACCTCGCCCACCACGACGCGCTCACCGGCCTCGCCAACCGCACGAGCTTCCACGCCCGGCTCGAGCGCGCGATGCGCGCCGCGGACGCCCAGGGCGGCCGGCTCGCGGTGCTGTGCCTGGACCTCGACCGCTTCAAGGAGGTCAACGACCTGTTCGGGCACGCCGCCGGCGACGCGATGCTGCGCGACCTCGCGCTGCGGGTCGGCGGTCTCCTCGATGCCGAGCAGCTGATGGCGCGGCTCGGCGGTGACGAGTTCGCCATCCTGACGCCGCAGGCGGAGGGACAGGCGGAGGGACAGGCGGAGCGGCTGGCCGAGCGGATCCTCGCCACCCTGGCGGCGGTACCGGCCGCCTCCGGCCCGGTGATCGCCACCAGCATCGGCATCGCGGTCTATCCCGACGACGCCGCGGACCTGCGCGCGCTCCTGAGCCACGCCGACGCCGCCCTCTACCGGGCCAAGAGCGAGGGGCGCGGCACCTGCCGGCGCTACGACGCCAGCATGGGCGCCGAGATCCGCGACAGGCGCCAGCTCGAGCACGACCTCCGCCACGCGGTGGCGCGGGGCGAGCTGGAGCTCGTCTACCAGCCGCAGAGCCAGATCGAGTCCGGCACGGTCACGGGCTTCGAGGCGCTGCTGCGCTGGCACCATCCGGCCAGGGGCGGCATCTCGCCGGCCGTGTTCATCCCGATCGCCGAGGAGACCGGGGCGATCCTCGAGATCGGCGCCTGGGTGCTGCGGGAGGCCTGCCGGGCGGCGGCCGGCTGGCCGAACCCGCTGGCGATCGCCGTCAACGTCTCGGCGGTGCAGCTCCACAACCCGCACTTCGTCCCGTTCGTCCACGGGACCCTGTACGAATCCGGATTGCGGGCGGAGCGCCTGGAGATCGAGATCACCGAGACCGCGCTGATCCGGGATCCGGCCCGGGCGCTCCTCACCCTGCGCCAGCTCAAGGCCCTCGGCGTGCGGATCGCCATGGACGATTTCGGCACCGGCTACTCGTCGCTGTCGAACCTGCGCGCCTTCCCGTTCGACCGGATCAAGATCGACGGCTCGTTCATCAGGGCGGTCCACAGCAACCCGCAGGGGGCCGCGATCGTGCGCTCCGTCCTGGGGCTGGGGCGCGGCCTCGGGCTCGCCGTGGTGGCGGAGGGCGTGGAGACCGCCGAGGAGCTGTCCTTCCTGGCCGGCGAGCAGTGCCACCTCGCCCAGGGCTACCTGCTGGGTCGGCCGGCGCCGATCGCGCGCTTCGCGGCCCACACCCACGGCCACGGACAAGGACAAGGCCACGCTGTGCCGGCGGCCTCGGTGGCGTGACGCGGGTTGCGGGCCGGGGCCGGCGCTCAGTCGGTCTCCCCGCGCAGCGGACGGGCCAGCAGGCCGGCGATCACGTCGTCGACGCTGGCGGTGCCCGCCACGATGGCGGCGACGGCCGCCGCCACCGGCATCTCGATGCCCCTGGCGGCGGCCAGCCCGGCCAGCGCCGCGGCCGTGGACGCCCCCTCGGCGAGCTTGCCGCCCGCGGCCTCGGCCGGGCTCGCCCCGGCGCCGAGGCGCTGGCCGAAGGCGAAGTTGCGCGATTGCGGCGAGGAGGCGGTGAGCACGAGGTCGCCGAGGCCGGAGAGCCCCATCAGCGTCTCGGGCCGGCCCCCGAAGGTGCGGGCGAAGCGCATCAGCTCGGCGAAGGCCCGGGCGATCAGCGCCGCCCGGGCGCTCTCGCCGAGCCCGCGCCCGGCCACGATCCCGCAGGCGATGGCGAGCACGTTCTTGCCGGCGCCGCCGATCTCGACGCCGCGCACGTCGTCGGTGTGGTAGAGGCGGAAGCTCGGTCCCGACAGCAGCGCGCTCAGGGCGGCGGCGCGGCCGGCATCGGCCGCCGCCAGGGTCACGGCCGTGGGCAGGCCGCGGGCGACGTCGATCGCGAAGCTCGGGCCGGACAGGACCGCCACGGGCGTTCCCGGCGGCAGGACCTGCTCGGCCACCGCGCTGAGGAAGCTGTCGCTGCCGCGCTCGATCCCCTTGGCGCAGAGGATGACCGGCCCGGCCGTCGCCAGGGGTCCGCGCAGGGATTCCAGCACGCCGCGCACGGTCTGGGCGGGCACGACCAGGAGCGTCGCCCGGGCACGGGCGAGGTCGGCGGCCTCGCCCGTCGCCCGGATCGCCGGGTGGAGCGGCACGCCCGGCAGGTAGCGCGGGTTCTCCCGCTGGGCCTGCAGGGCGGCGGCGGCCCCCGCGTCGCGCAGCCAGAGGGTGACGGGATGGCCGGCCCCGGCGGCGGCGTTGGCCAGCGCCGTGCCCCAGGCCCCGCCGCCGACGACGTTGATCGGGGTCTCGGCGCTCATGCCGCTTCCTCCCTGTCGGCGCAGTCCAGCCGGTAGAGCACGTGGTCGCGCAGCGGCCCCTCCGGCACCGCCGGATGCGGGAATGTCCCCGCCACGCGCATGCCGAGACGCTCCATCACGGCGCGGGAGCGGCCGTTGCCGGCCGCCGTGAAGGCCACGACGCTGCGGATCCCGCAGCGCTCCGCGAGGTCGGCGCGGGCGAGCCGCGCGGCGCGCGTGGCGAGGCCGCGGCCCCAGGAGTCGCGCGCGAGGCGCCAGGCCAGCTCGACCGTCGAACCGGGCCGGTCGCCACCCGGGAAGGGCAGGGGCCGCAGGATCCGCATCGCGCCGGCGAAGCCGACGAACCGGCCCGCGTGTTCCAGGGCCCAGGGGCCGAACCCGTCCGCCACGAAGCGGCGGTCGAGGAGGCCGGCCTCGGCCTCGCTCTCCGTCGCGGTCCGGGTCCGGGGACAGTGGGCCATCACCGCCGGATCGGCGTTGAGCGCCGCGAACGGCGCCGCGTCCTCCGGGCGCCAGCGGCGCAGGGTCAGGTCGCCGTCGCGGAGAGCCGCGGGCACCGGCGCGAGGGCGATCTTGCCGCGCCACGCGAGCGAGCGGCGGTTGAGGAGGGCGAGATCCGCGCGACCCGCGAGCACCGCCTCGCCGAGCGCGATCGCCAGCTCCAGCTGCGCGAGGGGCATGGTGGCGTGGGCGGGCGGGCGGACATGGTCGCGCCAGGCGCCGCCGCAGGCGTGGTCCAGGAGGATGCGGGCGAAGCAATGGTCGAGCCGCACCGGCCAGCCCGGCCGGGCGGCCCCGGGCAGGCGGCGCTCCACCAGGTCCCGCCAGTGGGCGCGCCGGTCCGCCGCGCTCATCCGGCCGGGACCGCCGCGCGGGCCGGGGCGGCCGCCAGCGGCCAGCGGGGCCGCGCCGGGGCGGTGAGGTCGTCCACCAGCCCGAGGCGCAGGCGCTCCAGCCCGGCCCAGGCGATCATCGCGCCGTTGTCGCCGCAGAGGGGCAGGGGCGGGGCCACGAAGCTCAGGCCCGCCTCGCCCGCGAGGGACGCCAGCGCCCGCCGGACGGCGCCGTTGGCCGCCACGCCCCCCGCCGCCACCAGGGCGGTCGGGCGTCCGGCGACGTCCGAGAAGGCGCGCAGGGCGACCCGGGCGCGGTCCACCACCACGTCGACCACGGCGGCCTGGAAGCTCGCGCAGAGATCGGCGACGTCGCGCTCGGCCAGCGGGGCGATCCGCTCGGCCTCGATCCGCACGGCGGTCTTGAGGCCCGAGAGGGAGAAGTCGGCCTCGCGGCGGCCGAGCATCGGCCGGGGCAGGGCGAAGCGCTCGGGATCGCCGGCCTCGGCCACGCGCTCGACCTCGGGGCCGCCGGGATAGCCGAGGCCCAGGAGCTTGGCGACCTTGTCGAAGGCCTCGCCGATGGCGTCGTCGACGGTGGAGCCGAGGCGCACGTAGTCGCCGACGCCGCGCACGGCGACGAGCTGGGTGTGGCCGCCCGAGACCAGGAGCAGCAGGTAGGGGAAGGCGATGCCGTCGGTGAGCCGCGCCGTGAGGGCGTGGGCCTCCAGGTGGTTGACGGCGAGCAGGGGCTTGCGGGTCACGAGCGCCAGGGTCTTGGCGGTGACGAGGCCGACCAGCACGCCGCCGATCAGCCCGGGCCCGGCCGCCACCGCGATGCCGTCGAGGTCCCGGAAGCCGGTCCCGGCCCGGTCGAGGGCGCGGGCGATCAGCCGGTCGAGCACCTCGACATGGGCGCGGGCGGCGATCTCCGGCACGACGCCGCCGTAGGCCGCGTGCTCGGCGATCTGACTGAGCACCTCGTTGGCGCGGATCTGAGCGCCACCCTCCTCGTCGACCGACACCACCGCGGCGGCGGTCTCATCGCAGGTGGTCTCGATGCCGAGCACGGTCTTCTGCACGCGCGGAACTCCTTGGTCCGGGCTCATCCTATCCGGCGGCGGCGGCGGCGCGAAGGCGGCCGGCCCCCGCCCGGGCCCGGAGCGTGGTGAATGCGCGCCGCCCTTCGTCCAGGAGGGCGGCGCGCGAGCCGTCGTCAGTCGACGGCGACCATGACGTCGGAGGCCTTGATCACCGCGTAGGCGGGACCGCCGGCGACGAGCTTGAGGGCCTCGACGGCCTCGTTGGTGATCGAGGCGGTGACCACCTGGCCGGGGCTGATCTCGATCCTCACGTGGGAGGTGGTCGCCCCCTTCTCCACCGAGACGACCGTACCCTTGAGAACGTTGCGCGCGCTGATCTTCATGGTCTGCTGCCAATCTCCATGAGCGGCACCGGAACGGGCCGCGGGGCGGCCCCGGGCCGGTCTCCTACAGCATGGCGGAGCCCGGCGCGACCGCCTCAGCGCGGATCGGCCCCGGGCGCGCCGGGCTCGTCCTCGGGGACCGGCGCGGCGCCCCAGGCGGCGAGCGCGGCGTTGAGGTCTTCGAGGACGAAGTGCCGGGCGCTGTCCCGGTCGTAGCCTTCCGCGAGGAGTTCGTCGTAATCCGTGAAGACGTGGCGCGCGTAGGCCACGAGGGCGAGGCGGGCCGCCGTCTCGGGGGCGGCCCGGCGCAGGCCGGGGCTCGCCAGCGCCCGGTCGAGGGCGGCCTCCGCCTCGAAGTCCGGCAGGCGCGGCGCGAGGCGGGCCAGGGCCGCGGCGACGGCCTCCCGGCGGTTCAGGGGCGGACCGGCGCTCACCGGGGACCTGCCGTCGGCATGATTTTAAAGGTGTGATCGGGTAGGATCGCCGCCAGATGAGGCGGGGCCGGCACAGGATCCTCCGCCGGGGAGATCACGTCCATGGCAATTCTTCGTCCCGCGCTGCTTCTCGGCCTCCTGCTCGGGGCGCCGCCGGCGCTGGCCCAGAGCCCGGCTCCGGGCGCGGGCCCAGGCCCCGCCGCCCCGGCCGGCCCCATCGTGGGCGGCCGCCGGGTGACCCCCATGAGCCAGACCAAGCCGACAGGCAACGCCGCGGCCACCGGACTGCCGCAGCCCGTGAGCCAGGCCGAGATGATCAAGGCTCAGAAGGCCGCCGAGGCCCGCTCGAAGGCCTGGGACAGCAAGATGCGGCACACGATGGGCTCGATCTGCCACGGCTGCTGAGGCCCGCGCCCCGTCCCGGGTGCCGGAGGCCGGCCTTCGGGACTGAGGTATCGAAACGCGAAGGGGCCGCCCGAACGGGCAGCCCCTCCATCGGTCGCCGGGGCGACAGGATCAGCGGGAGTAGAACTCGATGACGAGGTTCGGCTCCATCTGCACCGGGTAGGGCACCTCGGACAGGCTGGGGATGCGGGTGACGCGGGCGGTCATCTTGGCGTGGTCGGCCTCGATGTAGTCCGGCACGTCGCGCTCGGAGAGCTGGGTCGCCACGATGACGATCTCGAGCTGGCGGGACGACTCCTTGACCTCGATGAGGTCGCCGGCCTTCACCTGATAGCTCGGGATGTTGACGCGGACGCCGTTGACCTTGACGTGGCCGTGGTTGACGAACTGGCGCGCGGCGAACGGGGTCGCGACGAACTTCGCCCGGTAGACCACGGCGTCGAGGCGGCGCTCGAGCAGGCCGACGAGGTTCTCGCCGGAATCGCCGCGCAGGCGGATCGCCTCGGCGTAGTAGCGGCGGAACTGCTTCTCGGTGATGTTGCCGTAGTAGCCCTTGAGCTTCTGCTTGGCGCGCAGCTGCGTGCCGAAGTCGCTCATCTTGCCCTTGCGGCGCTGGCCGTGCTGGCCGGGGCCGTACTCGCGGCGGTTGACGGGGCTCTTCGGGCGGCCCCAGATGTTCTGGCCCATGCGGCGGTCGAGCTTGTGCTTCGCCTGAATCCGCTTCGACATATCTTCCGCGTCCTCTCGTGACGAGAATGAGGAACGCGCCCTCCTTTTCCCGGCCCTTCGCGGTCCGGGACGACAGGGCGGGAGGATCCCGCCCACGGGTGCGCGTGAAAACGCGACGGGGCCCCGTGCGGAGCCCCATCGACGGGCGGGTCTTTAGGGGACGGACGCGCCGCGGTCAACCGTGAGAGGTCAGATGAACGAGTCAGTCGCGCTCCGGCGCGGTGCGCCCGCGGACGCGGACGCGATCCGGGCGCTGGTGGAGGCGGCCTACACGAAGTGGATCCCGGTGATCGGCCGCCTGCCGATCCCCATGCGGGCGGACTACGCGCAGGCTCTGCGGGACCACCGCTTCGACCTGCTGGTGGCCGGCCCGGATCTCGCCGGCCTGATCGAGACGCGGACCGAGGCCGATCACCTTCTGGTCGTCAACGTCGCGGTGCATCCGGCCTTCCAGGGCCGGGGCTTCGGCAGCCGGCTGATGGGACGCGCCGACGCGGTCGCGGGCGAGGCCGGGCTGACGCGACTGCGCCTCTACACCAACAAGAAGTACACGGCGAACCTGCGCCTCTACGGGGCACTCGGCTACCGGGTGGAGCGGGAGGAGCTCTACGACGGACCGGGCCGGACCCGCGACGACGACGTCACCGTGCACATGGTGAAGGACCTGGTTTGAGGAATCGGCGCCGGCCCTGCCGCCATCGCGCGCGCAGCGAAGCGACCCGGAGTCGCGCGCCGCCGTCGAGCGTGGCGCCTCTGGGTCGCTTCGCTCCCCGCGCAGAGACGGGACGTCTCCCGGCTCCCCTCAGGTCACCACGCTCGGCTCAGGCCTTCCGGTGCGCGGCGCGATCTCGGCGATCGCGCGGGCTGCGGCGGCCACCGGGGCCAGCACCTCGGCCACGGCCAAGTCGAGCCGGTCCGGCGCGTTCTCGTAGCGCTCCAGGTAGACCCGCAGCGTCGCCCCGGCGGTTCCGGTGCCCGAGAGCCGGAACACCGCCCGCGCGTCCTCGGCGAAGCCGATCCGGATGCCCTGGCGCTCGGTGAGCGAGCCGTCGACCGGGTCGCGGTAGGCGAACTCGTCGGCCGTCGACACCGTGAGGTCGCCGATCCGCGTGCCCGGCAGCCCGGCGAGCTTCTCGCGGAGCGCGTCCATCAGGCCGTTGGCGGCGTCGGAATCGACCTCCTCGTAATCGTGGCGGGCGTAGTAGTCGCGCCCGTAGGCGCGCCAATGCGCCCGCACCAGCGCGTCGGCGCGCTCGCCGGTGGCGGCCAGGATGTTGAGCCAGAGCAGCACCGCCCAGAGCCCGTCCTTCTCGCGCACGTGATTCGAGCCGGTGCCGGCGCTCTCCTCGCCGCACAGGGTGATGAGGCCCGCATCCAGCAGGTTTCCGAAGAATTTCCAGCCGGTGGGTGTCTCGTAGGCCTCGATGCCGAGGGCGGCGGCGACCCGGTCGGCGGCGCGGCTGGTGGGCATGGACCGCGCGACACCGGCGAGCCCGCCGGCGTAGCCCGGCGCCCGGTGGGCGTGGGCGGCGAGCAGGGCGAGGCTGTCGCTCGGCGTCACGAACAGGCCCGGCGCCACGATCATGTTGCGGTCGCCGTCGCCGTCCGAGGCCGCGCCGAAATCCGGCGCGGCCGGGCCCTGCATCAGGTCGAACAGGTCGTGGCAGTGGACCGGGTTCGGGTCCGGATGGTGGCCGCCGAAATCCTCCTTCGGCACGGCGTTGACCACCGTGCCGGCGGGGGCGCCGAGCATCCCTTCGAGGATCGCCGTCGCGTACGGCCCCGTCACCGCGCTCATGGCGTCGAAGCGCATGCGGAAGCCGGAGGCGAACAGCCGCGACACCGCGTCGAAGTCGATCAGCGTGCGCATCAGCTCGGCGTAGTCGGCCACCGGGTCGATCACCGTGACCGTCATGGCGCCGAGGCGGGTGTCGCCGAGCGTGTCGAGGTCGAGGTCCGGGGCCTCGACGACGCGGTACTCGGTCAGCGCCTTGGCCCGCGCGAAGATCGCGTCGGTGACGGTTTCCGGCGCCGGGCCGCCGTTGGCGGCGTTGAACTTGATGCCGAAATCGCCCTCCGGGCCGCCCGGGTTGTGGCTCGCCGAGAGGACGATGCCGCCGAGCGCCTTGGCCTTCCGGATCACGCAGGAGGCGGCCGGCGTCGAGAGAAGGCCGCCCTGCCCGACCAGGACCCGGCCGAAGCCGTTTCCGGCGGCCAGCCGCAGCGTCTTCTGCACCACCTCGCGGTTGAGGAACCGGCCGTCCCCGCCGAGCACCAGGGTGGCGCCCGCCCTGTCGGGCAGGGTGTCGAAGATCGCCTGGACGAAGTTCTCGACGTAGTTCGGCTGCCGGAACACCGGCACCTTCTTGCGCAGGCCGGAGGTGCCCGGCTTCTGGTCGGGGAAGGGCGTAGTGGCGACGGTGGTCGGAGTCGTCATAAGCGGGCGTCTCCCGGGATCCTGCGCCTCAATGCCCGCCCGGAGGCGCGGCGTCACCAGCCCCGGCGACAGGGGCGGGCTTTTATCACGCGGTTTCGCCGGATCGGGCGACGGAACCCGCCGCCTGTCCGCCGCCGGCCGCCCCGGAGCGTTGCGCCCGCCGGCACCCGCCGGTTCAATCGCCCGAGCCGCCGGACAAGGCGGACCAGAGGAAACCATGGCGGACAGACCGATGCGGACAGATCCGAACGGGGCACGACCGGGCCGGGGCCTGGCCCGGCGCGAGCTGGTCGGGGCGCTCGCCGCCGGGGCGGCGGTCGCGGCCGCGGCGGCCCCTGCCGTCGCGGCTCCCGCGGCCCGGCTGGCCACGGAAGAGTTCCGCCTGCCCTGGAGCGAGCCGGGCGTCGACATCTACGTGCGCAACAAGCGCCCGGCCGGCACCGACACGTTCCCGGGCGACCGGATCCTGCTCTACGTGCACGGCTCGACCTACCCGTCCTCTACGGCCTTCGACCTGCCGCTCGGCGGGATGTCGGCCATGGACTACCTCGCGGGCCTCGGCTTCGACGTCTACTGCGTGGACCTGCCGGGCTACGGCCTGTCGGGGCGCCCGGCCGCCATGGACGCGCCGCCGGACGACAACCCGCCGCTGATGCGCACGCCCGACGCCGCCAAGGTGGTGGGGCAGGTCGTCGACTTCATCAAGAAGCGGCGCGGCGTCGAGAAGATCGACCTGATGGGCTGGTCCTGGGGGACCTCCACCATGGGGCTCTACACCAGCACCCACAACGACAGCGTCAACCGCCTCGTCCTCTACGCGCCGCAATGGCTCGCGCGCACGCCGGGCCTGATCGGCGGCGGCGGCAAGGTGGGGGCCTACCGCACCGTCAGCCGGGACAGCGCCCGGGCCCGCTGGCTGACCGGGGTGCCCGAGGACAAGAAGGCCGACCTGATCCCGGCGGGCTGGTTCGACCAGTGGGCCGACGCGACCTTCGCGACCGACGCGGCCGGCGCGAAGCGGTCGCCGCCGGTCCTGCGCGCGCCGAACGGCACGGTCGCCGACAAGGACGCCTACTGGGCGGCCGGCAAGCCGCTCTACGACCCGGGCGAGATCCGCGTGCCGGTGCTGATCATCCACGCCGAGTGGGACGCGGACCTGCCGAGCTACCAGGCGCAGGAATACTTCACCAAGCTCACCCACGCCCCGTACAAGCGCTTCGTCGAGCTGGGGGAGGGCACCCACACGGTGATGATGGAGAAGAACCGCATGCAGTTCCTCCACGCCGTCGGGGCGTTCCTCACGGAGGCGGACCCGCAGGCGCTGAACTGAGGCGCCTCGGCATTGAGGTCCGCGGCGGCCAGCCCGGCCGCCGCGGGAGGCTCGCCCTACTCCGCCGCCTGCCGGGCCGCGTAGCCCAGCCGCTCGTTCAGCGCGCGGATCAGCTTGGCGGCCGCCTCGGCGATCACCGTGCCGGGCGGGAAGATCGCCGCCGCGCCCGCCGCCGTCAGCGCCTCGTAGTCGCCCGGCGGGATGACGCCGCCGATGGCGATCATCACGTCGTCGCGGCCCTGCTCGGTGAGCGCCGCCTTCAGCTCCGGCACCAGCGTCAGGTGGCCGGCCGCCAGCGACGAGACGCCGACGATGTGGACGTCGTTCTCCACCGCCTGCCGGGCGGCCTCCGCCGGCGTGGCGAAGAGCGGCCCGATATCCACGTCGAAGCCGAGATCCGCGAAGGCCGAGGCGATCACCTTCTGGCCGCGGTCGTGCCCGTCCTGGCCCATCTTGGCGACCAGGATGCGCGGCCGGCGGCCGTCGTTCTCCTCGAACGCCTCGACCAGCGCCCGGACTTCCTCGACCACAGGCGACATGCCCCCCACCTCGCGCTTGTAGACGCCGGAGATCGAGCGGATCTCGGCGCGGTGCCGGCCCCAGGCCTTCTCCAGGGCCTCGGAAATCTCGCCCACCGTCGCCTTGGCGCGGGCCGCGTCGACGGCGAGTTCGAGCAGGTTGCCGGTGCCGTCGGCGGCCTTCGTGAGCGCGTCGAGCCGGTCCGCGACCGTCGCCTCGTCGCGCTCGGCGCGCAGGCGCTTGAGCTTGTCGATCTGGAGCCGGCGGACGTTGCCGTTGTCCACCCGCAGCAGCTCGATCGCCATCTCGTCGTCGGCCCGGAACTTGTTCACGCCCACGATGGTCTGGCGGCCGGAATCGATCCGGGCCTGGGCCCGGGCCGCGGCCTCCTCGATGCGCAGCTTCGGGATGCCGGCCTCGATCGCCTTGGCCATGCCGCCGAGCCCGTCGACCTCGCGGATGTGCTCCCACGCCCGGGCGACCATGTCGGCGGTGAGCTTCTCCACGTAGTAGGAGCCGCCCCAGGGATCGACGATCCGGGTGGTGCCGCTCTCCTGCTGGAGGAACAGCTGGGTGTTGCGGGCGATCCGGGCCGAGAAGTCGGTGGGGAGCGCCAGCGCCTCGTCCAGCGCGTTGGTGTGGAGCGACTGCGTGCCGCCCTGCGTCGCCGCCATCGCCTCGATGTTGGTGCGGGTGACGTTGTTGAACACGTCCTGTGCGGTGAGCGACCAGCCCGACGTCTGCGAGTGGGTGCGCAGGGCGAGCGACTTCTCCGACTTCGGATCGAACCCCTTCACGAGCTTCGCCCAGATCAGGCGCGCGGCCCGCATCTTGGCGACCTCCATGAAGAAGTTGGTCGAGATCGCCCAGAAGAACGACAGGCGCGGGGCGAACTGGTCGATGGTCAGCCCGGCCGCCAGCCCCGCCTTGATGTACTCGACGCCGTCGGCGAGCGTGTAGGCGAGCTCCAGGTCGTTCGTGGCGCCGGCCTCCTGCATGTGGTAGCCGGAGATCGAGATCGAGTTGAATTTCGGCATGTTCTTCGACGTGTAGGCGAAGATATCGGAGATGATCCGCATCGATCCCTTGGGGGGATAGATGTAGGTGTTGCGGACCATGAACTCCTTGAGGATGTCGTTCTGGATCGTGCCCGCGAGCTTCTGCGGCGGCACGCCCTGCTCCTCGGCGGCGACGATGTAGAGGGCGAGGATCGGCAGCACGGCGCCGTTCATCGTCATCGACACGGTCATCTCGTCCAGCGGGATGCCGGAGAACAGCGTGCGCATGTCGTAGATCGAGTCGATCGCCACGCCCGCCATGCCGACATCGCCCGAGACACGGGGATGGTCGGAATCGTAGCCGCGGTGGGTGGCGAGGTCGAAGGCCACCGACAGGCCCTTCTGCCCGGCCGCGAGGTTGCGGCGGTAGAAGGCGTTCGAATCCTCGGCCGTGGAGAAGCCGGCATACTGCCGGATCGTCCAGGGCTGGGTGACGTACATGGTCGGGTAGGGGCCGCGCAGGAACGGTGCGATCCCCGGATAGGTGTCGAGGAACTCGATGCCCTCCCGGTCCTCCGGCCCGTAGCGGCCCTTCACCGGGATGCCCTCCGGCGTCATCCAGGGCTCGCCGAGCGCCGGGGCCGACACCGCGAGCGATTCGCCTGAGAACGGGACTTCGGCGAAGTTCGGGATGCGGGAGGTCATGGCGTTGACTCGTTGTGGCGTTTGTCACGCCATTATAGGGACCCGCTCGGAGCGGGCTACTCCCCTATCGGTCAAGCCTCGCGCAGAGGCCGCGCGGCGCCGGCGCCCCAGCAGGCCTCAGCGGGCCTCGGCGTCCCGGTCCCCCGGGCCGCGCCGCAGCAGGTAGATCACGGCGCCGGCGAGCATCAGCGCCATCCCGTACCACGTGATCGCGTAGACGAGGTGGTTGTTGGGGAAGGCGATCACCGTCAGGCCGCCCACCGGCAGGCCGCCCGGATTGGATGTCGCGTCCGCGTCCACGAAGTAGGGGGCGACGTCGGTCAGGTCCCGGGCGGCGGCGATCGCCGCCACGTCGCGGGAATACCAGCGGCCGTCCTTCGGATCGTTGGAGCGCAGGAACGCCCCCCCGGGCTCGGTCAGCCGCAGGAGGCCGGTCACCGCGGTCTCGCCCGCGACCTGCCCGGCCGCCCGGGTCGCCGGGTCCCGACGGTCGCCGGGCACGAAGCCGCGATTGACCAGCACGACGGTCCCGTCCGGCCGCCGCAAGGGCGTCAGCACCCAGAAGCCGCCGCCCAGCTCGGTGACGGCCTGAACCAGGGTCTCGCGATCGTGCAGGAAGGTGCCGGAGAGCCGGACATGCCGGTAGGCGTCGTCGGGGCCGACGTGCGGCCACGCGGCGGCGCCGGGCGCCGGCACGGGCGGCGCGTGGACCCGGGCATCGACCCGGGCGATCAGGTCGAGCTTCCAGGCCCGCCGCTCCACCTGCCAGGTCCCGAGCCCCAGCAGCACCAGGAAGACGAGGCCCGCGCCGGCGCCGAACACGGCGCGCCGCAGCAACGAGAGCGGGGCCGGGGAGGGGCCCGGATCGGACCCCCCTCCCGACCCCGCGGGTCTCGAAACCGAACGCGCGCTCAGCGGGCGTTCTTCATGACGTCGTGGGCATCCATCGGCATCATGTTGTGGTTGAGGTGGTACATGACCCACACCGAGCCGGCGAGCATGATCACCACCAGCGTGATGGTGAAGATCAGCGCCATGAAGGTCCAGCCGCCCTCCGACTTCGTGCTCATGTGCAGGAAGTAGATGACGTGCACGACCATCTGGACGCCGCCGAGCGCCAGGATCACCAGGGTGGTGACGAGGCTGTTGTCGAGCACGTTGCCCATCACCAGCCAGAACGGGATCACCGTCAGGATCACCGACAGGACGAAGCCCGTCATGTAGCTCTGGAAGGTGCCGTGCCCGCCCTCGCTGTGGGCGTCGTGGTGGCCGTGCCCGGCGGCGGCGTTGTGAACGTCGGCGCTCATTCGAGCACTCCCATCAGGTAGACGACGGTGAAGACGCCGATCCAGATCAGGTCGAGGAAGTGCCAGAACATCGACAGGCACATCAGCCGGCGCTTGTTCTCGACGATCAGGCCGCGCTTGCTGACCTGCACCATCAGCACGACGAGCCACAGGATGCCCATCGAGACGTGCAGGCCGTGCGTCCCGACCAGGGTGTAGAACGAGGACAGGAACGCGCTGCGCCAGGGCGGCGCGCCCTCGTGGAACAGGTGGACGAACTCCCGGATCTCCAGGGCCACGAAGGCGACGCCGAACAGGCCGGTGATGGCGAGCCAGATCTGCGTCTGCTTCACCCGGTCCCGGTCCATCTCCAGCATGGCGAAGCCGTAGGTGATGGACGAGAACAGCAGCATGGCGGTGTTCACCGCGATGCCCGGCAGGTCGAACAGCTCCTTCGGGGTGGGGCCGGCCGCGTAGCTGCGCCCGAGCACCCCGTAGGTCGCGAACAGGGTCGCGAAGATGAGGCAGTCGCTCATCAGGTAGAGCCAGAACCCGAGCATGGTCGAGCCCTCGGAATGATGGCCCTCCTCGTCGGTCTGGTAGAAGACCGGCGCCGCGGCGCCGGGGGGTGCAGTCTCCGCGTGCATCATCGGATCACGCCATCTCCAGTTCGCGCGTCCGCTGACCTTCCGTCCGACTGACGACGTCGGCGGGAATGTAGTAGTCGCGATTGTAATTAAAGGTGTGGGCGATCGCCACGACGAAGATCGCCACGAAGCTGAGGATCGCCAGCCACCAGACGTACCAGACCATGGCGATGCCGAAGGTGAAGTTCAGCGCCGCCAGGATCGCGCCGGCCGCGGTGTTCTTGGGCATGTGGATCGGCCGGTAGCCCTTGAGCGGGCGGTCGAAGCCGCGGTTCTTCATGTCCCACCACGCGTCGGAATCGTGGACCACCGGCGTGAAGGCGAAGTTGTAGTCCGGCGGCGGCGAGGAGGTGGACCATTCCAGCGTCCGGCCGCCCCACGGGTCGCCGCTGAGGTCGCGCAGCTTGTCGCGGTTCCGGATCGAGACCACGAACATGATGATCTGCGAGGCGATGCCGCAGGCGATCAGCGCCGCGCCGAAGGCCGCGATCACGAACCAGATCTGCAGCGACGGGTCGTCGAAGTGCTGCATGCGCCGGGTCACGCCCATCAGGCCGAGCACGTAGAGCGGCATGAAGGCGACGTAGAACCCGGTCACCCAGAACACGAGGGCCATCTTCCCCCAGAACTCGTCGAGCTTGAAGCCGAAGGCCTTGGGGAACCAGAAGGTCACGCCGGCGAACATGCCGAACAGCACGCCGCCGATGATCACGTTGTGGAAGTGCGCGATCAGGAACAGCGAGTTGTGCAGGACGAAGTCCGCCGGGGGCACAGCGAGCAGGACGCCGGTCATGCCGCCGATCACGAAGGTGACGATGAACGCCACCACCCACAGCATCGGCACCTCGAACCGGATCCGGCCACGGTACATCGTGAACATCCAGTTGAAGATCTTCGCGCCCGTCGGGATCGAGATGATCATGGTCGTGATCCCGAAGAACGAGTTCACGTCCGCGCCCGAGCCCATCGTGAAGAAGTGGTGCAGCCACACGAGGTAGGCGAGGATGGTGATCACCACCAGCGCGTAGACCATCGAGGTGTAGCCGAACAGGCGCTTGCCGCAGAAGGTCGAGGTGATCTCCGAGAATACGCCGAAGGCCGGCAGGATCAGGATGTAGACCTCCGGGTGACCCCAGATCCAGATCAGGTTGAAGTACAGCATGGCGTTGCCGCCGAGGTCGTTCGTGAAGAAGTGCGTGCCGACGTAGCGGTCGAGCGACAGCATCGCGAGAACGGCCGTGAGGATCGGGAAGGCGGCCACGATCAGGATGTTGGTGCACAGCGACGACCAGACGAAGATCGGCAGCTTCATCATGGTCATGCCGGGCGCCCGCATCTTCACGATGGTGGCGATCAGGTTGATCCCTGAGAGCAGCGTCCCGATGCCGGCGATCTGCAGGGCCCAGATGTAGTAGTCGACGCCGACGCCGGGGCTCATCGCCGCCCCCGAGAGGGGCGGGTAGGCCAGCCAGGTGGCGCGGGAGAACTCGCCGACGAAGAGCGAGACCATCACCAGCATGCCGCCGGCGACCGTCATCCAGAAGCTGAAGTTGTTCAGGAACGGGAAGGCGACGTCGCGGGCGCCGATCTGCAGCGGCACGGCGAAGTTCATGAGCCCCGTGACGAACGGCATCGCCACGAAGAAGATCATGATCATGCCGTGGGCGGTGAAGATCTGGTCGTAGTGGTGCGGCGGCAGGAAGCCCTGCTGGTCGCCGAACGCGACCGCCTGCTGCGAGCGCATCAGGATCGCGTCGGCGAAGCCGCGCAGCAGCATGATGCCCGCGAAGATGCAGTACATGATGCCGATCTTCTTGTGGTCGATCGACGTGATCCAGTCACGCCACATCGGCCCCCAGAAGCGGTAGTAGGTGATGACGCCGAGCACGGTGAGGCCGACGACGGCCACGCCGGCGAACGTCCCCTGCAGGATCGGCTCGTGATAGGGGATCTGCTCGATCGTGAATCGCCCGACGAGCAGCTGCTGTAGGTCCAGGTTTGCGAACATGGGATCGGCCCGTTCAGTGGGTTCGACGGCGACCGCCGGTTGTGTGTGTGGAGTCCGCTGTCAGCACGCGCGGCCTCACTGGTTCAGCTGCTTCGGGGCGATCTGGATGCCCCCGCTCCGACCCCCGCCGGAGCCCTGGCCCGTGGCGTCGGGCGGCGTCGTCTGGCCCCGGACGTCCGGGTTGCCCATGTCGGGCCGCGGCTGCATGCCCTGCGGCTGCGTCTGGCCGTGCGGCGCGGTCCCGGAGGCCGGCGCCGTCGCGCCCGGCCCCTCGACGCCGCGCTCGGCGAGCCGGTTGTCGTACCGGAGACGCGCGTAGTTCTCCGCGGCCTCCGCGCCGGTGGCGCCGCCCTGCGCGTCGATCTTCGCCATCTCGCCGACGCACATCTGGTCGGGCCGGGGGCACATGCCGATGATCCGGTCGTACAGGCCCTTCATGTAGGACTTGTAGAACCGCGCCGGCTCTGCCTCGCTCGGCTCCTCCAGCTTCAGGTAGGCCTCCTGGGTCAGCTCGCCGCCCTCGGCCTTGGCCTTGGCGATCCACTGGTCGAACTTGTCGGTGGTCAGGCCGTGGAACTTGAAGAACATGTTGGAGAAGCCGGCGCCGCTGTAATGCGCCGAGCGGCCCTCGTAGGCGCCCTCGCGGTTGATCACCGCGTGGAGCTGGGTCTGCATGCCCGGCATCGCGTAGACCATGCCGGCGAGTGTGGGCACGTAGAACGTGTTCATCACGTCGGTGGCGGTGATCTTGAAGCGGATCGGCCGGTCCACCGGCGCGGCCAGCTCGTTGACCGTGGCGATCCCGTATTGCGGGTAGAGGAAGAGCCACTTCCAATCCATGGCCACGGCCTCGACCTCGAGCGGCACCGTCCCGGCCGGGACGTCGCGCTTCGGGTCGATCTTGCTGAGCGGCCGGAACGGATCGAGGGTGTGGGTCCCGATCCACGTGAGGGCGCCCAGGGCGATGATGATCATCAGCGGCGCCGTCCAGATCAGCACCTCGAGCTGCGTCGAGTGGTGCCATTCGGGATCGTAGACCGCGTCCTGGTTGCTGGCGCGGTAGCGCCACGCGAAGATCAGCGTGAAGGCGATCACCGGGACGATGATCAGGAGCATCAGCCCGGTCGCCGCCAGCACGAGGTTGCGCTGCTGCTCGGCGACGTAGCCAGCCGGGTGCAGGACCACGAAGTTGCAGCCGCCGAGCAGGGTCAGGAGCGGCAGGGCGAGGAGCGGCAGGAGGCGCCGAGCGCGACCGCCTCGGCGGGTCGCGGTGTCGGTCCTGTCCGGTCGATGGATCGTGGATGTCACAGCACGCGTCTCGTCATCCCAGGCCGCTGCCGCGGCACTTCTGCCATGCCGCTGCCGCGGCGCTTCTGCCGTGCCGCGCGAGGCGGCGTTCCAGTCAGCTCACGGGCGGGCCGGGCGGCCTGCGCCGCCGGCCGCCGACTCACATCTGGCGCAGTTCCGACCGGTCGGTGAACAGGGCCACGAGGCTGCAGACCGCGCCGGAGAGGAGGTAGACGCCGATCATCGCCAGGCCGTAGCGCTGCGACAGGAACAGGGCCACCAGGGGCGCGAAACCGGCCCCGATCAGCCACGCGAAGTCGGAGGTCAGCGCCGCGCCGGTGTAGCGGTAGCGGTTGCCGAGGCGGGCGCTCACCGCTCCCGCGGTCTGGCCGTAGGCGAGGCCGAGCAGCATGAAGCCGATCGTGACGTAGATGGTCTGGCCGATGGCGCTCTCGCCGAACAGGAGCGGCGCGATGATGCTGCCGACGGCGAAGAAGCCGATCAGCGAGCTGCTCATGATCAGGCAGTTGCGGCGGCCGATCTGGTCGGCGATCAGCCCCGAGGCCGCCACCGCGCCGGCGCACACGATCGCGCCGGAGAACTGCACGATCAGGAACTCGCCCGGCGAGCGGGTCGTGCTGTTCAGCGCGAGCCACGCGATCGGGAAGATCGTCACGAGGTGGAACAGCGCGAAGGCGGCGAGCGGCACGAAGGCGCCGCGGACCACGTCGCCGGCGTGGTGGCGGAACAGCTCCAGAGCCGGGACCGGGCGCAGCCGGTCGAGGTCCATCATCCGGGCGAACTCGTCGGTGGCGACGAGGCGCAGCCGGGCGAACAGCGCGACCACGTTGATGGTGAAGGCGCAGTAGAACGGGAAGCGCCAGCCCCAGTCGATGAAATCGGCCTCGTCGAGATTGACGATGAAGAACGCGAACAGGGCGCTCGCCACCATGAAGCCCAAAGGCGCGCCGAGCTGCGGGATCATCGCGTACCAGCCGCGGCGCTCCCGCGGGGCGTTCATGGCGAGCAGCGAGGCGAGGCCGTCCCAGGCGCCGCCGAGGGCGAGGCCCTGCAGGATCCGCAGGCCGGCCAGGATGTAGACCGCCGAGATGCCGATGCTGTCGTAGCGCGGCAGGAAGCTCACCGCCGCCGTCGACCCGCCGAGCAGGAACAGGGCCGTGGTCAGCTTGACGCTGCGGCCGTGGCGCCGGTCGATCGCCATGAACAGCACGGTGCCGAGCGGCCGGGCGATGAAGGCGAGGGCGAAGATCGAGAAGGCGTAGAGGGTGCCCTTCAGCGGGTCGACGAAGGGGAAATACACCTTCGGGAAGACCAGCACGCAGGCGATGCCGAACACGAAGAAGTCGAAGTATTCGGACGCGCGTCCGATCACCACGCCGATAGCGATCTCGTTGGGGTGGACCTTGTGGTCTCCCATCGCCTGCTGGGCGTCGCGCTCCAGGCCCGCGACCGTAGGGGTGTTCGCACTCATCTCTGATTGTCGCCCTCGCCGCGCGCCCGTGGGGACGCCTTGGCCGGAACTGCCTCTTGCGGCATGTCCAGAGGTACCGCAACCGGCTCCGGACGCAAGTTTACCCACTGACGCATGCATAGCACCGCGCGGTCGCGACCACCCGTGTCGCCACCGGGTGAGGACCGCTCACACGCGGTAATGGGCGGAATTCCGTGACAGGTTGATGTTGTAATAGGGGTCGGCACGCAGCTCCGGGCCCCAGCGGTCGAGCATGGTCAGCACCTCGCCCTCGAAGCGCTTCTGCTTCTCCGGCGTGTCCTCGGCCCCGCGGCTCTTCGACTCGTGATGAATCAATTTCGCGAAGGGCGTCCAGACGATCCGGTAGCCGGCCCGGCGGATCTTCAGGCAGAGGTCGACGTCGTTGAAGGCGACCTTCAGGGCCTGCGCGTCGAAGCCGCCGACCTCCGCGAACACGTCCGCCCGCATGGCCAGGCACGCGCCGGTGACCGCCGAGACCTCGTGGGCGATGACCATGCGGCAGAAATAGCCCGGATCCGCGTCCGCGACGCCGAGATGGCTGTGGCCGGCCACGCCCCCGATCCCGAGGACGATGCCGCCGTGTTGGATCGTGTGGTCCGGGTAGAGGAGCTTGGCCCCGACGGCCCCGATCTCCGGCCGCACGGCGTGGCGGACCAGCTCGGCCAGCCAGCCGGGCTCGAGCACCTCGATGTCGTTGTTGAGGAACAGGAGCACCGCGCCGGTGGCCGCGGCGGCGCCGCGATTCGACAGATCCGAGAAATTGAACGCCCCCGGCACCGGCACGACGCGCACCCGCGGATCGTCCCGGTAGCGGGCGAACAGGGCGGCGGTCTCGGGCTCGCGGCTGTCGTTGTCGACGATGATCACCTCGATGTCGGGGTAGTCGGTCGCGCCGAGCAGCCCGTCGAGGGTCACCGACAGGATCTCGGCCCGGTCGCGGGTCGGGATGATCGCGGAGACCCGCGGCGGCGAAGCCGGCAGCGGCCGGATCAGGCGGTTGAAGCCGCCGGGACCGCGCTCCGCGCGGCCGCCCCAGGGCGCCACGACCTCCTCCAGGGCGCGCAGGCGCGCGGCCTCCGCCCGGGCGAGCGCCCGGTCCGAGAAGGTCCCGGAGCCCTGCGCGGCGCGCCAGTGATAGAGCACCCGCGGGATGTGGCGGATGCGGGCGGGGTCGAGCCCGTCGGTCAGCCGCAGCAGCAGGTCGTGGTCCTGACTGCCCTCGAAGCCGGGGCGCAGGCCGCCGACGGCGCGCAGCGCCTCGGTGCGCACGACCGTGAGGTGGTTGATGTAGTTCTGGGCGTAGAGCAGCTCGCGGTCGAAGCAGGACTTGAAGTGCGGGTCGAATCGCCGGCCGCGCCCGTCGATCTTGTCCTCGTCGCTGTAGATCAGCACGAGGCCCGGGTCGCGGCGCAGCGCCCGGGCGACCTCGTAGAGGGCGTCCTCGGTGAGCGCGTCGTCGTGGTCCATGAAGGCGCAGACCGCCCCCCGGGCCATGCCCAGCGCGTCGTTGGTCGCCCGGGCGATGTGGCCGTTCTCCGTCCGGGCGAGGACGCGGATGCGCGGGTCGGCCTCGGCCGCCCGGCTCAGGATCCGCGGGATCTCGGGGCGCGTGGAGGCGTCGTCCACGGCGCACAGTTCCCAGTGGGGGTAGAGCTGCGCGCGCAGCGAGGCCAGGGCGGCGCGCAGCACCTTCGGGTCCGGATCGTGGACCGGCATCAGCACGGAGATCAGGGGCGGATCGGTCCAGGCGGCGATCTCGGCGGCGATCCCGTCTCGCTCCGCGCGGCGCAGGGTGTGGGTCCCGAGCCAGGCCTCGTAGCCGCTCACGCGCCGGTGGCGCAGCGCCCGGCCGAGGAAGCCCCGCGCGCGCACCTTCTTGCCGAGGATCCGCCAGGTGAAGGCCTGCACGGTCAGGCCGGGATCGCGCAGGAGCCCGCGGGCGGCCAGGACCGGCCGGGCGAGGCGGCGCACGGCGATCCGGCGCAGCCGGACCGGGACGCGCCCGGCCGGGTCGGCGACGCGCAGCTCGACGACGTCCTCGGGCAGGCAGCCGATCCACGCGAAGGCGCCGCCGCCCCGGGCCTCCTGCGGCAGCAGCGTGCCCGCCCGTCCGTCGGGACCGACGAAGCTGATGTCGGGGAGGGTGTCGCGGGCCTCGGCCGGGTCGTTGGACAGGATGATCTCGACCCAGCGGCCCGCGAGATCCGGCAGCGCGACGCGCAACCCGTCGGAGCCCGCCCGCGCCGGGAGGGCGCGCCGCTTGCCCCAGAGCCCCGTGACCTGCGCCGTCGGGAGGCGGAATTCGGGCACCGCCGGCCCGGTCGAACGCACCATCAACTCCAGCTCTTGTCGACCGAGGCCTTCACGGCATCCGACATGGCCACGTCGAACACGATCATGTCCTCGACCGCCTTGACGCTCTTCAGGCGCTCGGCCAGCGCCAGCGTCTCGGCCGGCACCGGCGGCAGCGCCGGGATCGGCGCGCCGATCCCGAGGCGGTCGAACAGCGTCGACGCGAAGGCGGGGAACCGGGTCTTGTGGCCGACGATCCCGACCCGGGCGAGAATCTCGATCGCCGCGATCGAGTTGCCCGGATGCAGCCGGTCGTCCGGCATGCGGGTCCCGAGCTGGCGGGTCAGGGGGTTGTAGAGCAGCCGGTAGGCGGGCTCGGGCAGCATCCGGAAGAAGCGCTTGAGGCTCTTCACGTCGGAGAAGTCGTACCCGTCCGCGAAGGCGGCGGCCTCGGCCAGCGGCCCCAGGCGCCAGCTGCGCGCCGGATCGGCCGCATCCGCGGCCCGGGCCTTCAGCCAGCGCATCCGGGCCGCCATCTCGATCTGCGGTTCCTGGAGCAGGATGGCCGTGACCATCAGGTCCGGCGTCATGAAGTTCTCGTAGCGCGGGATGGTCACGGCGCCCGACAGGAAGGCCGACGGGGCGGCCGGGCCGGCCAGGACGCAGCTCAGGATCTCGTCCGGCAGCTTGTGGATGCCGAAGTAGCAGTGCTGGAAATACGGGAAGAGCGCCGTCTGGAGGACGGTCTCGGGCTCGATGCCGGTGTTGATCAGCATGGTCCGCAGCCGGATCTGACCCTCGACCGGCATGCGGCGGTAGACCAGCACGTTGGTGTCGGCATCGTAGAGTTCGAGCCGCGGGATCTCGGACAGGCCCGGCACCTCGGCCTCGCTGACCACGAAGGTGCATTGCCCGGTGGCGTGCCAGCCGTTGCGCTTGAACGCCTCGTCGATGACGCTGGCCGGGACCTCGGCCACGCGTCGGCCGTCGACCGCGACCACGACCCGGCTGATGGCGAGGGGATTGTCCGGCACGATCCAGCCGCGGATCGAGTCGCCCTGATCGTGGTCGATGAAGTAGCGCATGTCCTGAAGCGTGAGGCGGCGGCATGCCGGCGCCGAGTGTCCGCCATGTGTCGCGGCGCGGCCGGATGCCGAGCGGCAGGGCCATAGCGCATTTTCCCGTCGGCGTGCACCATGGCGCGTTCGGCCCGGAGACGGATCCCGGCGGGTTGCCCCCGCCGGCTCGTTCTCCCCGTCTCTAAGCCATTGACGCAGAATGCGCTATCCGCGCGCGGCGCGGGGCGATCGGGTCGGCGCGCGCCGCGGCCGGACCATTGAGGGACGCGACCGATCGGCCTGGTCACGCAGGTTCCGCTTGCGCCCTCGCCGGGCAGCCGCTATAGGCCCCGCCCACCGGAGCCCGAACGGCGCCGGCCCGGACGCGCAGCTCGGCGGGAGAGCACTACCTTGACACGGTAGTCGGCACTCTCATAAGTTACTGAGCAGTCTGGACTATTTCGATGGCTTGCAGGTTCGTCGAACCTGATCGCGGTCGATACGGAGACGTAGCACAGCGGTAGTGCATTCCCTTGACATGGGAAAGGTCACAGGTTCGATCCCTGTCGTCTCCACCATTCGACGCCGTGACTCCCGGCCCGTCTCCAGATTGAACGCCCCAGACTGACGTCACGGCAGGATTGCCCACCGAGAGGGGTTCTCCGAACCCGTCGCGGCCTCCGGCATCGCGCCTGCCCGCTCCTCCCTCACGGCGTCGCTCGTGCCTCCTCTCGCGTGGCGAGACGGCGAGGCTCGAGCAGAACCGATACCCGCCCCGTCGGCGGGACCGGGATCCTACGGGATCGCGGCGCGGGCGAGGGCCGCGCGGCGCAGCCGACAGGCGGCCTCCGTGACACGGCGCGAGCGGTCCCGTCCCGCGTCCGGCCGCGCGCGGTCGCAGGTCTTCGCGACCGCGTCCAGCACGGCCGAGGCCGCCGCCATGAGGGCCAGCGTCGTCGCCGAACCGACCGAGACCAGGAAGAAGATCGTTGCGATGACTTGCGGAGCGGTCATGACGCACCTCCTCGGGTGCTTCGCGGTGATGCGGGAGACTTATGGCCGGTGCGGCGGGAACAGCGTGCGGCCGAGCACGGGCCGCGTCGCGTCGGGCGCACCGCCCGCGGGCTCCGGACGGGGGGAGAACCTCAGCTCGATCGTCCGGCCCTCGCGCGCGACGACCTCGCAGGCCTGGTTCAGCAGCAGGGCGATCGAGACGAGCCGGACGGCCTGCGGTGGCACCGCCTCCGGCTGGACCTCGATCCGCGCCCCGGATGTCCTGAGCTCCCAGATCAGGCAGTCACAGCATTCCTGCGGGTGCCCGAAGAAGATCTGTCCGGTCTTGAAGGCCGGCCTCCAGGCCTCTTCCATGCGGTTCCCGGCCATCGCGATCTCCTGCAGAACAACCATTTCAGCCCGTACCGATGAGCTGAATACGCGGTCATTCCGGGCGCGAATTCCGTATCAAACAGCACATCCGGCGAGCGCGCCGGCAATCCTGCCGCCGGCTTCGATCCGGCGATCCGGGGCCCGGCGCGAGGCCCGCCCGGCCGTGGCCGCCGCGCGCGGATCGGCCGCCGTCATTAATTGTCCAATACCCGATCGCCCGTCGTTTAATCCTTCGTTAACCATTCTAAACAGCTTAGTCGGATCAGAATCGCGTACACAGGGAGCAGGGGATCCGTGAGCGAGCTGCAGAGGCTTCTGAGCGATCCTCGGTTCCGGCCCGCAGACAAGGCCAAGCGCGGCGCCGCGTCCGAACCCGACCTCGGCAACGTCCTGCGCGCCGTCGCGTCGCTGCACGCGCGGGCCGAGTCCCCGACACCGCCGGCCGCGCCGCGGGACTGGGACGCGCTGATCCACCGGGTGCAGACCGCCGCCCGCCAAGCGCGCGTGATCGAGGCCCAGGCGCGCGAGCGGGAGGCGCGGATCGAGCAGGTGCTGGATCAGGTCCGCGAGGAGGTCCACGCCTCCAACGAGCGCGCCCGGATGGCCGAGATGCAGGCGCGCGAGGCCCAGCTGCGCGCCGAGGCGCAGGTCGTCGCCGCCGAGGAGCGCGCCAAGGCGGCGGAGGCCCGCGCCCGCGCCGCCGAGGATCGGGCCCGGCAGGCCGAGGACTGGCTGGACCGTGTCCAACAGGCGATCCTGTCCGAGTTCTCGGACCTCACCGAGCAGGCCGCGGCATGAGCGCCGCCCGCGCGTGGGCCGAGCCGACGGCGCCCCATCCCCTGTCCGACCCGGCCCTGCCGCGCGACGGCCACGCCGACCCGATCGACCGGGTCGTGGCGCTGTTCTCCGGCGCCGCGGCCGCATCCCCCGCGCCCGCCTCCCCGGCGGCCGAGGACGACTGGTCGACCTCCCTGACCGCCGTGCGCGGCGCCGCGGCGCGGGTCCGCGCCCTGCAGGCGAGCGCCCGCGACTCCGTCCGGGAGGCTCAGAGTTCCGTGCGGGCGGCCGAGACGGCGCTCCGCGCGGCCGAGGAGCGGGCCCGCCACGCCGAGGCGCTCCTGCAGGCGGCGCTCGCCCGGGCCGAGCGGGCCGAGGCGCAGGCCCGTGCGTCGGACGAGCGGGCCGAACGGGCGGAGGCCCAGCGGGCCGAGGCGCGGGCGTGGCTGCGCCGGATGCACGAGTGCATGGTCAACGAGTTCGGCGCCCTGTCCGGAGCGGCGGATCAGCCCTGAGCCGGCGCGCGCCGGCCCCGGTCGCCCGGACATCCGGCCGGGATCGCGCGGACCCGCGATGCGTCGGCCTCGGCCGAGCGTCCGACGCCACCATGACGCGCGATGGCCGCCGCGACGCGGGCCGGCCGCGCAGATCTCCTCCGGGGTCCCGCAATTACGAGCACTCGCCTTAAGTCGTCGAAAACAATTCTCAGGATATGGAATTCTGATCTCGTCGCCTCGACACCGTCCGCCTGGCAGGATCGCCGTGACCCTCAGCCTCGTCCTCAGCACGTCCCTTCCGCTCCTCACCGGGGCGGTGGCCCTGCTGTGGGCGGGCTTCGTCGCTCCGGAGCGGGGGGAGCGTCCGGACGTGCCCGGCGCCCGCGACCTGCGCACGTGGTGAGCGCCGGATCCCGGTTCCGGCCGTGAGGCGCCCGCCGAACCGGCCCTCCGGAGGCGGAGAGACCCCGAGAGGCCCCGCGCCCCGTCCCGGGCCGCTTCCGGGGACGGCACCCGGCGCGCTATGACGCGCCGGACGCCCTCGCGGCGAGGGCCGGCTCACGGAGGCTTCCCATGGATCTCGGCTTGAGCGGACGCCGGGCGCTCGTCTGCGCGGCGAGCAAGGGACTGGGCAAGGGCTGCGCCCTGGCGCTCGCCCGGGAGGGCGTCGCGGTGACGATCACGGCCCGCACCGCGGAGACGCTGGAGCGGACCGCGGACGAGATCCGCGCCGCGACGGGCGTCACCGTCACCGCCGTCGCGGGCGACATCGCCACCGAGGCCGGCCGGGCCGCCGCGCTCGCCGCCTGCCCCGAGCCCGACATCCTGGTCAACAATGCCGGCGGCCCGCCCCCCGGCGATTTCCGCGAGTGGGACCGCGACGCCTGGATCCGGGCGCTCGACGCCAACATGCTGGCGCCGATCGCGCTCATCAAGGCGACGGTCGACGGGATGATCGACCGCGGGTTCGGCCGGATCGTCAACATCACCTCCGGCGCCGTGAAGGCGCCGATCGAGCATCTCGGCCTGTCGAACGGCGCCCGCTCGGGGCTGACGGGCTTCGTGGCCGGCCTGGCGCGCAAGACCGTGCGGCACGGCGTGACGATCAACAACCTGCTGCCCGGCCCCTTCGACACCGACCGGATCCGCGGCAACGCCGCCGCGGGGGCCGCCAAGGCCGGCACCTCCGTGGAGGCGTTCCTGGAGGCGCGGGCCCGCGACAACCCCGCCGGCCGCTTCGGCCACCCCGACGAGTTCGGCGCCGCCTGCGCGTTCCTGTGCAGCCAGCAGGCGGGCTTCATCACCGGGCAGAACCTGCTGATGGATGGCGGCGCCTATCCCGGCACGTTCTGACGCGGACCGGCCCGACCGGCCCTCCGCTTGCAGGGCCGGATCAGATCATGCGGTGAGGACCATGAGCGTACGCGAGACCCTCGAGGCCCGGCTGGCCCGGATCGCCGCGGGGGACCCGGCGGTCTTCACCCGCCTCTACCCGGAGCAGGCCCGCGCGGCGGCGGACGCCGCCGATGCGCGCCGTCGGGACGGGATCTCCCTCGGCCCCCTCGACGGCGCGATGGTCTCGATCAAGGACCTGTTCGACGTGGCGGGCGAGACGACGCGCGCCGGCTCGATCCTCTTGGCCGACGCGGCGCCGGCGCGGTCCGACGCCCCGGTGGTCGCCCGCCTGCGCCGCGCCGGCGCGGTGATCCTGGGCAAGACCAACATGTCCGAGTTCGCCTTCTCGGGGCTCGGCCTCAACCCGCATTACGGCACCCCCGGCAACGCCGCCGATCCGGCGCGCATCCCGGGGGGCTCGTCCTCCGGCGCCGGGGTCTCGGTGGGGCAGGGGACGAGCGACATCGCGATCGGGTCCGACACGGGCGGCTCCGTTCGGATCCCGGCCTCGCTGAACGGCGTCGTCGGCTTCAAGCCGACCGCGAGCCGCGTGCCGCTGGAGGGGGCGTTCCCGCTGTCCTACGCCCTCGATTCCCTGGGGCCGCTCGCCCGGACGGTCGCGGATTGCGCGGCCGCCGACGCCGTGATGGCGGGCGAGGAGCCCGCGCCGCTGGAGGCGCTCGCCGTCGCCGGCCTGCGCATCGGCGTGCCGCGGGGCCTGCTGTTCACCGAGACGGAGGCGCCGGTCGCCGAGGCCTTCGAGCGGGTGCTGTCCCGCCTGTCCCGGGCCGGCGCCCGGATCGCCGATCACCCGATCGACGACCACCTCGCCGCCATGGACGCGGCGCTCCCGGACGGCTCCCTCGCGGCGATCGAGGCCGCGGCGATCCACGCCGACTGGCTGGACAGCGCGGCCGGCCGCTACGACCCGCGGGTGCATCGCCGCATCGTGGCCGGCCGGAATGCGACGGCCGCGGGCTACATCCGGACGATGCGCCGGCGGGCCGCGCTGATCGCCGCCTTCGACCGGCACCTCGCCCCGCTCGACGTGCTGGCGCTCCCGGCGACCGCCGCGACGGCGCCGCTCACCGCCCCGCTGGCGGCGGACGACGCGGCCTTCCTGGCGGCCAATCGCCTGATGCTGCGCAACACCGCCTTCGGCAACTTCTTCGATCTCACCGGCCTGTCCCTGCCGATGCCGGGCCTGCCCCGGCCGGCGGGCCTGATGCTGCTGGCCCGGCACGGACAGGACCGCCGGCTCCTGGCGATCGGGGCCGGGATCGAGGCCGGGATCGAGGCCGCGCTGGCGGGGTGAGCGCCCCGCGCGGCCCGGGCCCGCTCAGCGGATCTGGCGGGACAGCGCCACGCCGAGGCGCTCCGCGCCGATCTTCGGCTGGCCGCCGGCCACGAAGACGACGAGATCCTTGCCCGGATTGACGACGACCACGCTGTTGAAGCCGTCGGTCCCCCCGACCTTCAGGAAGACCGGCCGCTGGCCCGCGTCCGGGTCGCCGATCTCCTCGATCCAGGCCATGCCCTGCCGGAAGGTCTGTCCCTCCGGCTGGTAGAGCGGCGTCATCGCCTCGCGCAGCGCCCGGGTGAGCGCTGGCGGCACGGGCGCGCCGTTCACCGCCTCGTGCCCGAGCGCTGCCTCGCCGAAGGCGAGCATGTCGGTGGCGGTCGAGCGGAGCGCTCCCGCGGCGTACCACGCGAAGACCGGCCAGGGCATGACCGGCTGGCCCTCCATCCCGTAGCCCTGCGCGAGACGCGCGCGGTCGGCCGGCTTCACGGTGACCGCCGTGCTGGTCATCCCGAGCGGCCCGGTGATCCGCTCGTGCACGAGGCTCTCCCACGGCGCGCCGAGACGTTCGGAGAGAACGTAGCCGAGCAGGCCGATGCCGGCATTCGAGTACCGGTAGGGGGCGGGCAGGGCGCAGCCGCCCGCCTCGGATCCCTCCGGGCTCCAGCGCGACACCCAGGCCAGGAACGCTTCCGGCGGGTAGGTCCGGACGCTGCGCTCCGCCAGGGCACGCGGCAGGTCGCCCGGCAGCGTCGGCATCCCCGAGGTGAAGTCGGCGAGCTGCAGCGGCGTGATCTGGGCCGTGCAGGGCCGGAGTCGCAGGTTCGGCAACAGCTCCTGCAGCGGCGTGTCGGGACGCAGGCGGCCCGCATCGACGGCCTCGGCGAACAGTGCGGTCGTGAACACCTTGGTGATCGAGCCGATCTCCACGATCGTGTCGGACCGGTAGGGCGCGCCGCCGGCCCCGTTGAACCCGAAGTAGCTGCGCCGCCCCCGGTGGCTCACGCCCACGATCAGGCCCGGGATCGCCCCGCGCGCGACCCAGGCGCCGGCCAAGCGCTCGACGACCGGCCGCAGCGCGTCCACCTCCGCGCCGGCCGCGAGGTCGGCCGGGCGCCCGGCCCCCTCACCGAAGCCGTCCTGCGCGCCGCCGGGACCGGCGGCGAGCGCGAGGACGAGGGCAGCGAGGCCGGCCGTCACGATGGGTCGAGACCGTCCGCCGGCCCGACGATCCGTGCTGTTCATGGTCCTCCTCCCGATCCGTCACCGGCGCGCCGGGTGCGTCAGATTGGAACGGATGCATTGACGAACACTGAATACAGAACGGAAATCGCGCGGCTCATAAATGATGATGCGTAGTTGATACAGGTATTGACTGAATGCGGGCCATTGACATTAATCTTGGCTCGCAAGCAGCATGATGCACGATCCGGACGCGGACAGCGCGCCGGTCGCGGGAGGATCACGCCGTGCATTTCATGCGGATGATGGGGCTCGTGGCCCTTGTGTTGAGCGGCCTGGGCTTGGCGGGCCCGGCGTCGGCGGCCCCGCTCTCACCGGCGCCGCTGGCCGGCGACGCGAGCGGGCTGACCCGGGTCGGCTACTGGTGCGGGCCCGGATTCCACCTCAACCCGTGGGGCCGGTGCGTCCCGAACGCCCGCCGGTTCTACGGCCCGGGCCCGGCCTTCTACGGAGCCCGCTACTACGGAGGCCGGCGCTTCTACCGGACCTACAACTATCGCTGGCACCGCAATTACCGCTGGCATCGCAACTATCGCTGGCACCGCAACTATCATTGGCATCGCAGCTACCACTGGCGTCGCCGCTGACGAACGCGCCGGCGGCGCTCCGGACGGTCTCGCCCGGAGCGCCGCCGGCCCCACATACCGCTTCCCAGATCCGCGGCCGGCCGAACAGCGGCCACCGCGGCGCCGTATTCGGAGACCTGTGACGATGCGCCTCCCGCTGATTGCCTTCGCGACCGCGATTGCCCTGACCACGGGGGCGGCGGCGCAATCCGTGCCGGAGCCACCCATCCAGAGCCCGCAGGACGCCGCCTGCCGCGAGCAGGCGCGGGCCCAGATCTTCAGCTACCCCAACCCGAACAACCTCAGCCTCTACGACCTCGGTTCGCAGATCTGGCACCTGTGCATGGCGTCCTATCACGGCCGCGGCCCCAACCCCGGCCGCACCGATCAGCGCTTCTAGGCAGCGCTTCCAGGCAGCGCTTCCAGGACGGCCCCGGGCCGCGGTCGCGGCCGCCGGGATGGCCTCTCGAGACAGCTCAGCGGAACCGATCATGACGAGCAAGCTCCGCGGCACCGGGCAGCACGGCCACGCACCGCCCGTCGCGCCCGATGCGGGCCGGCGCGCGTTCCTCGGGGCCGCGGCGCTCGGCGTGGCGCTGTCGACGGGCGCGCGCCCCGCGTCGGCGACCACCGCCGCGCCGGCCACGGCCGCGGACGAGACCTTCATGCGGGCGGCCATCGCCGAGGCGCGCCGCGCCGACTTCCCGTTCGGCGCCGTCATCGTCGCGGAGGGCGAGATCCGCGCCCGGGGCCTGAATCTCGGGAAGCAGCAGCGCGATCCCACGGCGCACGGCGAGATGGTGGCGATCCGCCGCTTCCTCGCGGAGCACGGGCCGGAGGCGCTGCGGGGGACGACCCTCTACACGTCCGGCGAACCCTGCGCGATGTGCATGGGCGCGATCGTCTGGTGCGGGATCTCGCGCGTCGTCTTCGCCGCCTCGCTGCAGCAGCTCGCCACGAAGATCGACCAGATCATGATCACCTGCACGGAGGTCGCGGACCGGTCGCCGTTCCGCCCGATCGCGATCACGGGCGGCGTCCTGGCGGAGGAGGCGCTCGCGCTCTTTCCGCCCGGCGACCGCCCGTCCAAGTAAGGGACTGGAAGACGGCTCGGGCGACCGCCCGCGCGGCCCGGCAATCCGGTGGGACGCGGCCGTCGCTCCCCCGGAGGTCCCGCCGCATCCCACCGGATTGCCGGGCCGCCCGCCCTGGTGCACCCTGCCGGCGATTCCCGGACCTCGCCCCGAGCCCCCGCCTCGGGCGCCCGGGGATCGCGGGACCGCCTGCGCCGGGCGGCGATCCCGGAGGGCCGACAGGGCCGACCGGCAGGGAGCCGTCGCATGAGCGCAGCCACACCGTCGACCGTCGCGGACCGGGATACGGACCCCGCCGATCGCGCCGCGATCCGCGCGATGCGCGTCGACCTCGCGGCCGCCTACCGGCTGATCCATCGGCTGGGCCTCGACGACAGCATCTACACCCACATCTCGGCGCGGCTGCTGGGCGCCGGGCACCGGTTCCTGATCAACCCCTACGGGATGCGCTTCGAGGAGGTGTCGCCGGAGAACCTCGTCACCGTCGACATCGACGGGAAGGTGCTCGAGGATCCGATGGGGCTCGGCATCAACCCGGCCGGGTTCACGATCCACAGCGCCATCCACGCCGCGCGCCACGACGCGATCTGCGTGCTGCACACCCACACGGTCGCGGGCGTGGCGGTCTCCTGCCAGGAGGAGGGGCTCCTACCCCTGAACCAGTGGTCGATGCAGTTCACGGGGCGCGTCGCCTACCACGCCTACGAGGGCATCGCCCTCGACCTCGACGAGCGGGAGCGGCTGGTGGCCGATCTCGGCGACAAGCCCGTGATGGTGCTGCGCAATCACGGCCTGCTGACCTGCGGCCGCACGGTCGGCGAGGCGTTCCGGCTGATGCACAACATGGAGCGCTCGTGCCGGGCGCAGCTGGCGATCCAGGCGGCGGGCGCGCCGGTGATCCGGCCCTCCTCCGCCGTCGCCACCAAGACCGCCGGGCAGTACGCCGCCGGCTACGACCGCGTCGTGGTCCAGGGGGCGCCCGACAACGAGTGGGCGGCGTTCAAGCGGATGCTGGCGCGGACGGATCCGGATTTCTTCGCGAACGGCTGAGGGCGGCACGGCCGCCGGCTGAGCCGTTCGGTCGATGCGCCGCTCTCCGTCATCGCGAGCGCGGCGAAGCGACCCAGGGCAGCGCGACGTCCGACCTCGTCACGCCGACCGGACTGCTTCGCTCCACCCGCAACGACGGCGGTGCCGCGATCGGCGACGGCGTGAGACGTCGAGCGGGCGTCTCCCGCTCAGCAGGAGCGAGACGCCGCAGCACGGGCCTCACCCGTCTGCCCAGGCCCCGCTCGACCGGTAGGTCTGCTTGAGGAACGCGATGAAGGCCCGCGTCTTGGCCGGCACGAAGGCCCGGCTCGGGTAGACCGCGAAGATGCCGGCCGAGGCCGCCGCCGCGTAGGCCGGCAGCACCACCTCCAGCAGGCCGTCGCGCAGCTCCGCGTGCACGTCCCAGGTGGAGCGCAGCGCGATCCCGAGGCCGCCGATCACGGCCTCGCGCACCACCTCGTTGGAATGGGTGCGCAGCGGCCCCGAGGCGCCGACCGTGCAGGGGCCCTCCGGCCCGACCAGCCGCCAGGGATTCTGGTTCTCAGTGGCGAGGCAGACATGGCCGCGCAGGTCGTCGAGGCTCCGCGGCCGCCCGGCCGCGTCGAGGTAGCTCGGCCGCGCGCAGAGGACGCGCTGCACCGGCGCGAGGCGCACCGCCGTCAGTCCGGAACTCTCCAGCGCGCCGACCCGGATCGCGAGGTCGTAGCCGCGCTCGACGATCGACTCGAAATCGTCGCTCAGCTCCAAGTTGAGCACGATGCCGGGATGGAGGGCGAAGAAGGCCCGCAGGTGCGGGACGATGTGCAGGCGCCCGAAGGAGCTCGGCGCCGTGACCCGGAGCGTCCCCCGCGCCCGCGTCGCCGTCTGCGACACGAGGCTCTCGGCCTCCGCGATGGCGTCGACGATCGGCGCGATCCGCTCGAAGAAGGCCGCCCCGACATCCGTGGGCGCCACCCGCCGCGTGGTGCGATGCAGCAGGCGCACGGCGAGCCGTTCTTCCAGCCTTTTCAGCCGCTTCGACACCACCGCGACCGACAGGCCGAGCTCCGAGCCGGCCTGGGTGAGGCTGCCGGTGCGGACCACCCGGGCGAAGATCTCCAAGTCGCTCTGGTCGTGCATTGTCAACGCTGCGGAAAAAATCAAATCCGTTTTGCCGCCTTTCTCGCGGATGCCAAGCGATCTATCGAGGAAACATCAAAAATTTTTCACGGCGCGTTCGATTTTTTCTGACGCGCGTCGCCACGCATCCCCGAGGATCGCCATGTCGAAGCTCGTCGTCGCCGAGGATCTCCGCACCTTCGTCTCCGAGGAAGCGCTGCCCGGGACCGGTCTCTCGGCCGACCAGTTCTGGTCGGGCTTCGCCGCGATCGTCCGCGATCTCGCACCGCACAACCGGACGCTGCTCGACCGGCGCGACGGCCTCCAGGCCGACATCGATGCCTGGCACCGCGACCATCGCGGAGCGCCGCACGACCCGGCGGCCTACGCGGCCTACCTGACGCGGATCGGCTACCTGCAGCCGGAGCCCGAGACCGTGCAGGTGACCACCGAGAACGTGGACGCGGAGATCGCCGCCATCGCCGGGCCGCAGCTCGTGGTGCCGATCTCCAACGCCCGCTACGCGCTGAACGCCGCCAATGCCCGCTGGGGCAGCCTCTACGACGCCCTCTACGGCACCGACGCGATCCCGCAGGACGGCGAGCTCGCGCCCGGCGCCGGGTTCAACCCGGCCCGCGGCGCCGCGGTGGTGGCCAGGACCAAGGCGTTCCTCGACGCGACCGCGCCGCTCAGCGTCGGCTCCTGGGCGGATGCCGTGGGCTTCTCGGTGACGGACGGCCGCCTCGCCGCCGATCTCGGCGCCGGCCGCAGCGCCGGCCTGACCGGATCGTCCGCCTTCGCGGGCTACACCGGCGACGCCGCGGCGCCGACCGCGCTCCTGCTGCGCCACAACGGCCTGCACATCGAGGTCGTCATCGACCGCGCGAGCCCGATCGGCCGCACCGACCCGGCCGGCATCGCCGACGTGGTGCTGGAGGCCGCCCTCTCGACCATCATGGACATGGAGGATTCGGTGGCGGCCGTGGACTCGGCCGACAAGGTCGCGGTCTACCGGAGCTGGCTCGGCCTGATGCGCGGTGATCTGACCGCCACCCTGTCCAAGGGCGGCCGCACGGTCGAGCGGCGGCTCGCCGAGGACCGGACCTTCACGGCCCCCGACGGCGGGCGCCTGACCCTGCCGGGACGGTCGCTGATGCTGGTCCGGCATGTCGGCCACCACATGTACACCGACGCCGTGACCCTCGACGGCGCCGAGATCCCGGAGACGATCCTCGACGCGGCCGTCACCGCGCTGATCGCCCTGCACGACCTGAAGGGCACCGGTCCGCTCCGCAACAGCCGGACCGGCTCGGTCTACATGGTCAAGCCCAAGCTGCACGGTCCCGACGAGGTCGCCTTCGCGGTGGCGCTGTTCGGGCGGGTCGAGGCGCTGGTCGGCCTCGCGCCGCGGACGCTCAAGATCGGCGTCATGGACGAGGAGCGGCGCACGACGCTCAACCTCAAGGCGGCGATCGCCGCGGCGTCGGACCGGCTGTTCTTCATCAACACCGGCTTCCTCGACCGGACCGGCGACGAGATCCACACCTCGCTGGAGGCCGGCCCCGTGGTCCGCAAGGACGCCATGAAGGCGACCGCCTGGATCAAGGCCTACGAGGACGGCAACGTCGATGCCGGCCTCGCCTGCGGCCTGCCCGGCCACGCGCAGATCGGCAAGGGCATGTGGGCCGCCCCCGACCGGATGGCGGCGATGCTCGACGCCAAGGGCGCCCACCCGGAGGCGGGCGCCAACACCGCCTGGGTGCCGTCGCCGACCGCCGCGACGCTCCACGCGCTCCACTACCATCAGGTGGATGTCCGCGCCCGCCAGGCGGCGCTCGCCGGCCGGGCGCCCGCGACCCGCGCCGCCATGCTGACCCTGCCCCTCGCCGAGGGCGCGTTCGCACCGGAGGCGGTGCGGGAGGAGCTCGACAACAATTGCCAGGGGATCCTGGGCTACGTGGTCCGCTGGGTCGACCAGGGCGTCGGCTGCTCCAAGGTGCCGGACATCCACGAGGTCGGGCTGATGGAGGACCGCGCCACCCTGCGGATCTCCAGCCAGCACATCGCCAACTGGCTGCGCCACGGGATCGTGGATCGCGACGAGGTCGCCGCGGCCCTGCGGCGCATGGCCGAGGTCGTCGATCGCCAGAACGCCGGCGACCCGGCCTACCGGCCGATGGCCCCGGGCTTCGACGGGCCGGCCTTCCGCGCCGCCGAGGCCCTGGTCTTCGAGGGCGCCGGCCAGCCGAACGGCTACACCGAGTTCGTGCTGCACCGGTTCCGCCGGGAGGCGAAGCGCCTGGACGCCCGCGTTCGGGCGGCCTGAGGCCGCTCCCGGATCCCGGACGCGCAGCGCCCCGAGACCGCCCCAAGACTGCCCCAAGACCGCCCCGGGCCCGCCGACGGCCTGCGCGGCCTGAAACGCCGCGCCGCGGATCTGCCAGGGTCCGCGGCCTCTGCCGGTCGGGACGGGCCGACCGGTCAACGCCGCTGCCACGCCTCGGCCACGCCGTGCCGGTCAGCGGCGCTTGCGCGTCATCACGTAGACCAGCAGGTTCGCCACCGCCCGGTAGAATTCCGCCGGGATCGCCTGGTTGACCTCGACATGGTCGTACATCGCCCGGGTGAGCGCCTTGTCGACGACGACCTCGATCCGGTGCTTCTCGGCGATCTCGCGGATGCGGAGGGCGATCAGGTCCGCGCCCTTGGCCAGAACCGTCGGGGCGTCGTTCTCGCTCTGGTCGTAGCGCAGCGCGATCGCGTAGTGCGTCGGGTTCGCCAGGATCATGGTGGCGCGGGGCACCGCCGCCATCATCTGCTTGCGCAGCCGGTCCTGCGCCAGCGAGCGCATCTTCGCCTTCACGAGCGGGTCGCCCTCGAGCTGCTTGAACTCGTCCTTCACCTCCTGCCGCGACATCCGCAGGTCGCGCTGCCAGCGCACGCGGGTCCAGACCAGGTCGCCGGCGACCAGCGCGATCGTCGCGACGCTCACGGCCGAGACGAGGCGCACCGAGAGGGTCAGCAGGAATTCAGGCAACCCGACTGGATCCACGAACATGACATTGACGATCTCGTGGCGATCCGCGTGCAGGACCATGTAGGACATGCCGCCGATCGCGAAGAACTTGAACAGATTTTTCCCGAACTCGACGAACCCCTGCAGACTGAAGAGCCGATTCCAGCCGGCGACGGGGGAGATGCGGGACCATTTCGGCTGGATCCGATCGAACACCACGCGCGGCGCGTTCTGGAAGATCGAGGCGGCGATGCCGGCCACGAGCAGGATGACCAGGACCGGCAGCAGGAAGCGGCCCATCTCCAGGGCGAGGGCGTGGACGAGGCGCATCGCGTCGTGGCTCGTCTCCACGCTGAAGTTGCGCGGCTGCTCCAAGATCAGCGCGAGCCTCTGCACCAGCGGCAGCCCCTGATCCCGCGCCACGAAGACCAGGAAGATCAGCAGTCCCAGGATGGAGGCGAAGACGGGCGCTTCCCGCGAGAACGGCGTGTTTCCTTCCGCGATCGCGTCGCTGATCTTCTTCTCGCTCGCCGCCTCGGTCTTGCTCTCCCTGTCCTCAGACATCGCGGCGCCCCGAACTCGGGCCGCCGACGGCACCGCCCCGGTCGGCCCGGCGGGACGCGTCCGCCGGAGCGGCGCCCCGGAGCCGTCCCCGACCGGGGACGGTGCTAGCGGAAGTAGGTCTCATCCGAGTCGGCCGGGGTGAGTTCGATCTCGCCGCGCGACGCCATCTCGAGCGCCTGGTCGGTGATCGCGCGGCGCGCGTCGAGCACGTCCCGCTGGGCGGCGGGCTCGCCTCCCTCCAGCTCGTGCTCGACGAGGCGCCGGGCGCGGGCGGTCAGCGCGCTGAGCACGACGTTCCGCAACGGCCCGTTCGTGCCCTTCAGGGCGAGGATGACCTTCTCGTGCGGGACCTGATCGAAGAGCGTCGTCCGCGCCCGCGGCGTCATGTGGATGATGTCGTCGAAGGTGAAGAGCAGGCTCTTCAGGATCTCGGCCGATTTCGGGCGCGTCTGCGTGAGGTTGTCCAGGACCTCCTCCATGCTCTGGCGCTCCATCTTGTTGACGATGTCGGCCATGCGCGAGTGGGTATCCGCCGCGGCATTGCGCGCCAGGTTGATCATGAAGTCCTCGTGGATGGTCTGCTCGATCATCTTCATGGTCGCGTCGACGATCGGCTTGAACGTCAGCATCCGCCGCATGACGCCGTTGCGCAGCGGCGCCGGCAATTGCGCCATCACCTTGGCGGCGCAGGCCGGCTTGACCTTGGACAGCACGAGCGCCGCGGTCTGAGGGTGCTCCTTGATCAGGTAGCCCGCCAGGGCGGTCTCGGACCCGTTGGAGATGCGGTCCCAGATCGAGCGCTCTCCCCCGCCGAGCACGTCGGCCATGATGTCGGCGATCTGCTCGGGGGGAAGCACGCCCTCGAGCAGCTTCTCCATCTCGCGGGCGGTGCCGATCAGGTTCGCGCCGTCGGCGAAGAACGCCGCCAGCTGCTCGACGATGACCTCGAGCTGCGGCCTCGGCACGGGCCCGAGCTGCGAGACCGCGCGGGTGATCTGCTTCAGCTCACCGGTGTCGAAGTACTTGACCAGTCGGCTCGCCGAGCCCTTGTTCATCGCGATGAGGACGGCCGCGACTTCCTCGGCGGGCGTGAGAACCTTCCGACCAACCTTGGTCATGGAGCCTGCGGCCATGGTGATCCGCCCCGTCAGCCGTTGGCGTCGGCCGCGGCGGGGCCGACGATCTCGGTCAGGGAGACGCCGAAGCGCGAGTTGTCGTCCTCGACGACGACGACCTCGCCGCGGGCGATGACGCGGCCGTTGACCACGACGTCGACCGGCTCGCCGACGCGGTGATCCAGGGGTACGATCGCGCCGCGTCCCAGCTTCATCAGGTTGGAGACCGGCATCGTCGCGGAGCCGAGGACCACCTGCATCAGGACCGGGATCCGCAGGATCGAGTCGAGGTTCCGGCCGCTGCCCAGCCGCTCGTCATGCACCCGCTGGCCTTCGGCCTGCGCCTCGATCCGCGTGAACAGGCTCTCGCTGTGACCGCCTCCCTGTCCGGACTCGCTATTCGGTTGTTCTGAGGGGGATGACATCAGGCGCTCCTCGGGGAAGGGAAAGGCCCACCGCGCGGGATCGCCGGGTCCGGCGATCGCGGGGGGCAACGGGTGTCGCGCCGCCGACGGAAGGCGTCAGGCGCTCGTGAGGCGGCTTCCGACCGCGGCCTCCGACGGGGCGGCCGCGTGCGCGGGGGCCGTCAGCCGGTCCCGCTCCGCCCGCAACTCGGCCAGGGCCGCCTTGGCGAGCTCGATCTCGCGGCCGAGGTCCTCGAGGACGACGCGGCCGTCCTGGGCGAAGGACTGGACGGCGTTGCTCGCGCCGACCAGGGCCGAGGCGCTCCAGTCGACCATGTCCCGGTACTGCGCGTGATAGCGGTCCAGCCGCTTCAGCCGCATGTACATCGGAACGAGGCAGGCGGTCGTCGCGACGAGAGCGGCGAACAACAGGGCTTCAGCGAGCGAGAACATCATCGATAAACTCCTGGTCCTGATCGATGAAGTGGTCCACGCGCAGGACGATGGCGCCATCCTCCTGCCCGACATCGCACCAGAACAGCTCGCGGTCGTTCCCGACGAGCTTGACGCGGCTCCGCGGCGTGGCCCGCAGTTCCAGCACCTGCCCGACCGCGAGACCGGCGATCTCGCTCAGCGTGAGAGGCTTCTCCTCTAGGATCGCCTTCAGGGTGACAGGGGTCTTCTGCACCTCGCCGGCGATCTGCCGGGTCCACCGGGAATCCCTGGCCGAGGTCTCACCCACCAGGATCCGCGCCAGGCTCTGGCGCATCGGGTTGAGGACGGATTGCGGGATGACGATGAACATCTCGCCGCCGCGGTTGAGCGCCTGGAGGAGGAATTTCGCCGCGACCGCCTGGTTGTTGCGGCGTCCGATCACCGCGAAGTCCATCCGCAGCTCGGTCCGCTCGAGCTTGAACGGCGTGTCCGCCACCAGCGCGAAGGCGGACTGCATCGCCCGGCCGATCTGGTCGAACAGGCGCTGGGCGATCCGCATCTCGATGTTGGAGAAGGATCGCTCCTCGTCGAGGGGCGGCTCGGACCCGTCGGATCCGAGCAGGACCTCGACCATCGTGAAGATGAAGTCGCGGTCGAACCCGACCAGGATGTGACTGTCCCATTCCGGCGCCTGGAAGATGCCGGCGATCGCGTTCGACTCGTAGGGTTCGAGAATGTCGCCGAAGCGCTGGCTCTCGACGTTGCTCAGCGAGAAGTAGACCGGGGAGGCGGCGAAATGCCGGAGCTGATCCGCGCAGAAGGTCGCGACCCTGTCGAGGATCACGTGCAGCATCGGCAGCCGCTCGAGGGACAGGCCCGCCGCATCCAGCAGCCGGTCCCGGATGTCGTTGACGACTTGTTGCCGGTCCATCGTCACGCCGCCTCGCGCAGGACGGTCTCGCCGCGGGGCGAGGCCGTCATCGTCGCGTCCTCGACCTCGTCGATGGTCGGCCGGTTGGCGGAGGTGATCGCCTTGCGCCCGTACTCGACCGCGATCTGCGGCAGGGCCCCGTTCATGTAGGCCAGCAGGGTCTGCTTCACGATGATGTAGAGCCGCGCCTGCGACTCGCGGGTCGCCTTGATCTTGTTGGCGATCGGCGCGACCACCGTGTACGAGACGAAGATGCCCGTGAACGTGCCGACCAGCGCCGCGCCGATCAGGCTTCCCAGGAGCGCGGGCGACTGATCGAGCGCGCCCATCGCCTTCACGATCCCCAGGATCGCCGCGACGATGCCGAGGGCGGGCAGGCCGTCCGCCATGATCATCAGCGCGTTGTACACCTTCAGCTTGTCGCGCCGGTGCGTGGCGATCTCCTCCTCCATCAGCGCCTCGACGTCGTAGGGGCGCGCGTTGCCGATGATGATGAGGCGGACGTAGTCGCAGATGAACAGGGTCAGCGCCGGGTCCCGTGCGGCCCGCGGATAGGCCTTGAAGATCTCGGACTCGCCGGGACGCTCCAGGTGGTTCTCGACCTCGTTGCGGGGCTTCGAGCGCACCTCCCGCGTCAGCGCGAAGAGCAGGCCGAGAAGCTCCAGGTAATCCTCCCGCTTGGGAACCCGCGCGAGAACCGCGTCCTTCAGCGCGCTGCCGGTGTCCAGCACCACGCCGGCCGGGTTGGCGACGACGAAGGCGCCGATCGCGGCCCCGCCGACGATGATGAACTCGAAGGGCTGCCACACCACGGTCAGGTGGCCGCCGATGGCCCAGAAGCCGCCGCCCACGCTGGCCGCGGCGATCAGTAAGCCGATGATTACACCCACGCGGCGCCTCGACGTCGTAACGATTGATCCGTCAGGCCGTAGACCGCCATGCTTGCGCAGGGCTGGAGCCGCGGGGACGTCCCGCCGGGTCGCGGGCCAGATGCCGGCCCGGCAAGGCTCGGACAAGCTCCGAGAGCCATAACCGGACGCCCGGATTTCCAAGATCCCGACCCGCTTCGCCCCGCCTCGTCGGGGACGGCCGGGAGCCCCGCCGAAGGGTTCGCGCAGGGTCGGGCGCGCTGAGGGTCGCCGACATGACATCGACCTACACGGATTACCAGATCATCGCCCGGGATGTCCCGAAAGTACTGAGCAGAAAAGCCACGGAAGCGCAGGTCGCGCGGGACCTGAAATACTTCACCGACCATATCGGCGGGATCAAGACGGTCGACGACTTCCTCGGCAACACCCGCCTCTTCGACTTCGCCATGCAGGCCTTCGGGCTGGCCGACATGGCCTACGCGAAGGGATTCATGAGGAAGATCCTCGCCGGCGAGCCCGATGCGAACGGGCAGCTCCTGGTCGACCGCATCCAGGACGAGCGGTTCCGCGCCTTCGCCAAGGCGTTCGATTTCCGCACCCTCGGCGCGGAGACCACGCAGCGCTCCGAAGCCAGCACGGCCGTCGTGGACGCGTACGTCCGGCAGAAGCTCGAGAGCGACGCCGGCGATCAGGACGAGGGCGTCCGGCTCGCCCTCTACTTCAAGCGGCAGGCGGGAACCATCATGTCGGCCTACGGGATCCTGGCCGACAAGGCGCTGGGGGTGGTCGTCCGCACGACCCTCGGCTTGGCGGACGAGACGGCCAGGGGCAGCCTCGACGCGCAGGCCGCTCTCATCACCAGCAAGGTCGATCTCGCGAGCTTTCGGGATCCCGACAAACTCGATCGCTTCATCAAGCGCTTCACGCTCAGGTGGGACATGAAGAACAACGCGACGTCGGCGCCGCTCCTGTCCCTGTTCGGCGGAGCCGACGGCGGCTTCGACACCGGTGTCCTGCTCAAGCTGCAATCCATCCGGCTCGGGGGCCACTGACATGCAGTCGTCGCTCTACGTCACGCTGTCCGCCCAGATGGCGCTCGAGCAGCGCCTGAACACGGTGGCCGCCAACGTCGCCAATCTCGGGACGGCCGGCTACCGGGCGGAAGAGGTGAAGTTCGAGACGATCCTGTCCCAGGCGGGCCAGCGCGACGTCGCCTTCGCGACCCCGGGCGAGACGTTCCTGTCGCGCAAGGCCGGCCCGCTGATCAAGACGGATTCCCCGCTCGATGTCGGCCTTCAGGGCGACGGCTGGCTGGCCGTGCGGGGGCCGCGGGGCACGGTCTACACGCGGGACGGCCGCATGCAGGTCACGGCGGCCGGCGACCTTCAGGATCTCAACGGGCGCGCGATCCTGGATCCCGGCGGGTCGCCGCTGACCGTCGACCCGGAAGGGCCGCCGCTCACGATCGGCCAGGACGGGATCGTCTCCCAGGGCGCCAACCAGATCGGGGCGCTCGGCGTGTTCCGGCTGGACCCCGCCGCGCGCCTCACGCGCGTCGCCGGCGGCGCGGTGGCGTCCGACAGCCCGGGCCGACCGATCCTCGACTTCAACCAGCGCGACGAGACGACGGTCCGGGTCCAGCAGGGCTTCCAGGAGGGCGCCAACGTCAATCCGGTCATGGAGATGTCGCGGCTCATCGAGATCACGCGCACCTTCCAGAGCGCGGCGGCCGCGGTGGCGGAATCGGAATCGTCGCTGCAGGACGCCATCCGTGGCCTCGGCCCGACCACGTGAGCCGCTCCCGCTCCGGCCCCCGGGAAACAGCATGAACGCCCTCGACCGCGTCGCCGACATGCTGGGGCGTCGGGACGATCACCCCCTCATCCGGATCGGCGGGTCGGTCAGGGAAATCGGCGCGGGCCATTGCCGGATCCGCGTCGCCGTACCGCTCCTGAGACTCGGCGACCGCATGCGGATCGAGGCCGAGGGTCGGCAGATCGAGGGCGAGGTTGTTCGGATCGACGAGGACGGCGTGATCCTCAAGCCGTTCGAGGGCCGGATCGAGGCCGGCCTGGGATCGCCGGCCTACCGGGTGCCGACCTCCGGACCTCGTCCCTGCGAGGCGTGGAAGGACCGGGTCGTCAACGCCCTCGGGACGCCGATCGACGGGAAGGGCGACCTGCCGACGGGCCCGCGGGCGATGCCGCTGGACGCGGACCCGCCGCCCGCGATGGCGCGGTCGCGGGTGGACAGCCCCCTCCGGACCGGCGTGCGGGCGATGGACCTGTTCACGCCGCTCTGCGCGGCCCAGCGGATCGGCATCTTCGCCGGCTCGGGGGTCGGAAAGACGACGCTGCTCTCCATGCTCGCCCGCTGCTCCGGGTTCGACGCCGTGGTGGTCGCCCTGGTGGGCGAGCGCGGACGCGAGGTGCGGGAATTTCTCGAGGGCCCGATGCGGGAGAGCCGGTCGCGCGCGGTCGTCGTCGTCGCCACGGGCGACGAGAGCCCGATGATGCGTCGGCAGGCCCCGAAGCTCGCCTTCGCGGTCGCGGAATCTTTCCGGGACCAGGGCCAGTCCGTGCTGCTCGTGCTCGATTCGGTGACGCGCTTCGCCCATGCCGCCCGCGAGGTGGCGCTGGCCGCCGGCGAGCCGCCCGTGGCGCGGGGCTACCCGCCGAGCGTGTTCGGCGATCTGCCGCGGCTACTCGAGCGGGCCGGCCCCGGCCGGGACGGGGGCGGGGCGATCACCGGGCTCTTCTCGGTGCTGGTCGACGGGGACGACCACAACGATCCCGTGGCGGACAGCATCCGCGGAACCCTCGACGGCCACATCGTCCTCGACCGGGCCATCGCCGACCAGGGCCGCTACCCGGCGATCGACGTGCTCGGCTCGATCTCCCGGCTCGCCGACCGCGTGTGGACCGAGCAGCAGCGCCAACTCGTGCGCATGCTCAAGAATCTGATCGCGCGCTACGAGGATTCCCGGGATCTGCGCCTGATGGGCGGCTACCATGTCGGGGCCGACCCCGAGCTGGATCAGGCGGTCGCCCTGGTCCCGAAGATCTACGGCGCCCTGCGGCAGGAGCCGACCGATCCGGAGAGCCTCGACGCCTTCCTGGATCTCGCGACTGCGCTGCGGAGCTGATCGGGAGCCGGGCTCCGGACGACCGCGGCGGGCCGGAATCCGGTGCCGAAAGCTTCGGGCAAGCGAGCCCTGCTCTGAGTAACGCGACGGTTTCGGATGAGAGGATCCTCGCCATGGGCCTGTATGGTGTGCTGCACGCCGGCGTCTCCGGCATGAACGCGCAGTCCAACAGACTGGGAACAGTTGCCGACAACATCCAGAATCAGAACACGACCGGGTACAAGCGCGCGTCGACGGAATTCTCCTCGCTCCTGATCGATCCCAGCCCCGGATCGTACGATGCGGGATCCGTCGACACGGTGGTCCGGCACAGGATCAGCGAAGAGGGTACCGGGACCGCGACGAACTCGCCGACGGATCTCACCATCAAGGGCAACGGGTTCTTCGTGGTGAAGGACGGTTCCGGACGATCCTATCTGACCCGGGCCGGGAACTTCGTGGTCGACGGGCAGACGGGCGACCTCGTCAACGCCGCCGGCATGCGCCTCCAGGGCTACAGCCTGGCGAATGGCCAGCCGAGCGTGTCGCTGAACAGCTTCGACGGGATGACGAACGTCAACGTGGCGAAGCTGGCGATGAAGACGAGCCCGTCCACGGCCGGCACGCTCGAAGGCAACCTCTACAGCGACACCCCGAACGCGACCACCCCGCCGGGCTACTCGCTGAAGAGTTCGATCACGACCTACGACAATCTCGGCCATCCCTTCAAAGCCGATCTCTACTTTGCCAAGACGGCCAACAATACGTGGCAGGTCTCCGCCTACGATGCCAGCCTGCCGGGGAACTACCCCAGTACGCCGCTCGGGGGGCCGACGACGCTGACCTTCGACGCGTTCGGCCAGATCGTGGGCGCGCCGAAGCTGAACTTCACCGTCCCGAACGGCCAGCCCTTCACCCTCGACCTGTCGCCGCTGTCGCAGGTGGCGGACGTCGCGAAAGTCAGCGACATCAAAGCCCGGTCCGTCAACGGAAACGCGGCCAGCGCGGTCGAGGGCGCCGACATTGACACGGACGGCACGGTCTACGCGATCTACAGGGACGGGTCGCGGCGCGCGGCCTTCCGGATCCCGGTGGCGAGCGTCGGAAGTCCGGACAATCTGACTCCCCGCGCCGGCAACGTCTTCGATCCCAACCCCGAATCGGGGCCGGCGCAGATCGGCTTCGCCAATGTCGGCGGCCGCGGCTACATCCAGTCGAAGATGCTCGAGAACTCGACCGTCGATCTCGGCAACGAGCTGGCGACGATGATCGAGGCGCAGACGACTTACGGCGCCAACTCGAAAGTCTTCCAGACCGGCTCGGAGATGCTCGAGCTCCTCGTCAATCTGAAGCGCTGAAGCCGGACTAGGGGACGATCGAGATGGGCCTCTCCGTTGCACTCAACGCCGCGCGCGGCGCCCTGCAGGCGAACGCGACCCAGACGGACGTGGTCTCGCGCAACGTCGCGGGCGCCTACGATCCATCCTACTCGCGAAAGATCACGTCGCTGGTCACGACGGACGGCCCGATCCGGGTCGTCATCAACCGTGCCAGCAGCACGGCCCTGTTCGACCGGATGATGGGCAGCACCGCGGAACTCGCCGGCTATCAGGCGGTTCTGGACGGCCTCACGAGCCTGGAGGACACGGTCGGCGACACGGATGCGGGCCGATCCATCGCCGCGAAGGTGGGCGCCCTGAACATCGCCCTGGGCGATGCCGCCGGCGAGCCCAACGATATCAATCTGGCGAAGGCCGCTGTGGCGGCCGCCAGAGACTTGGCGCGCTCCCTGAACCAGGCGAGCGGCAAGATCCAGGCGGTGCGCCTGAATGCCGATCACGAGATTCAGAATTCCGTCACGACCATCAACGACCTGCTCCGGAAGTTCGACGCCGCCAACAGTGCCGTCGTCCTCGGGACCGTGCGGGGCGAGGATATCAGCGACGCCCTGGACAATCGCGACAAGGTCCTCGCGCAGCTCTCGCAGGAGATCGGCATCAGCACGATCGTCCGCGAGAACAACGACATGGCGATCTATGCCGATAACGGGTCGCCCCTCTTCGAGCGCGGCCCCCGGACCGTCGCGTTCGAGCCGACACCGGCCTTCGTCCCGGGAACGGCCGGCAAGGCGGTCTTCATCGACGGCGTGAGGGTGACCGGTCCCGGCTCCGTCATGCCCCTGCAGACCGGGCGCGTCGTGGGCCAGATGACCGTCCGCGACGACCTCACGGTCACGTACCAGAAGCAGCTGGACGCGATCGCCGGCGGATTGATCGCCGCCTTGGCGGAGATCGACAGGACGTCGGCGAGCGGCACCCCGCTGGCGGGGCTGCTCACCTATCCCGGGGGGCCCGCCCTTCCCGCCGCGGGAACGGTGGGACTGGCCGGCACGATCCGCATCAACCCGGCCGCCGATCCCGAGCAGGGCGGCAACCCGTTCACCCTGCGCGACGGCGGCATGAACGCGGGCCCGCAATACGCCTACAACACCACGAGCGCGGCGGCCTTCGCCGAGCACCTGAAGGCTCTCCGCGGCGCCCTGGGCGCGGAGCGGACGTTCCTGCCGGATTCGGAACTGCCGCAGGCGGCCACGCTGCAGGTGGCCGCGGAGAGCTCCGCGAGCTGGCTCGAGGCCACGCGGCAGCGCGCGTCGAAGCAGGTGGACCGGGAATCCGCGCTCCTGGACAGCGCGTCGACGGCGCTCTCGAACGCCACCGGCGTGAATCGCGACGACGAGGTGGCGATGATGCTCCAGCTCGAGAAGTCGTACGCGGCGTCCGCGAAGCTGATCGCGACGGTCAACGCGATGCTTCAATCCCTTCTCGATGCCGTGAGATAAGCCATGAAGACCAGCTACATCTCAACTGCGACGCTCTGGAACTCGCCCCGCTCGCATTCTGCGCGGTTGCAGGCCGAGATCGCGAAGGCCAACGTCGAGATGGACAGCGGTGGCCGGTTCGCCGATGTCGGCCTGGAACTCGGCCACAAGACCGGCATCGATCTCGACCTCCGCCAAGCGGTCGACGACCTGAAGGCCCAGCAGCACCGCAACAAGCTGACCACCCTGCGGCTCACGGCGACGCAGGAAGCGCTCAATCAGATCCGCGCGGACGGCGAGTCCTTCCTGGCGCTGGTCGCACCCGGGAAGCCGTTCGCCAGCAGCGGCGCCGAACTCGCTCAGGGCGCCGCGGCGCGGCTCTCCGCCCTGACCGGGCATCTCAACACGTCGGTGGCGGGGCAGGCCCTGTTCGCCGGTATCAACACCGATCACCGTCCGATCGCGGACTCGCAGACCGGCCTGCCTCCGGCCGCGAAGCTGGCGTTCGACACCGCGTTCCAGACCGCCTTCGGCTTCTTGCCGGGGACGTCGCCGGACGCCCTCACCATCACCGCCGCGCAGATGCAGGCCTTCCTCGGCGGTCCCGCCGCCGCCCTGTTCGCCGACCCCCAGTGGGGCGCAACGTGGTCGTCCGCCTCCAACATCAACATCCGCAGCGAGCTCGGCGGCACCGAGACGGCGGAGACTTCCGTGAACGCCAATGCCCAAGCCGTCCGGCAGCTCGCTCAGCTGTACACGATCGGGTCCCAAATCGGCCTCTCCAGCCTCGCGCCCGAGACCCAGTCCGCCGTCATCGACAACCTGCGCAACCTGGCCGGCGTCGCGACCTTCGGCCTGACGCAGATCCAGGCCGATCTCGGCACCATCCAGGCGAGGATGAAAGGCATCGACTCCCAGCTCGATGCCAAGATCAAGGGCCTGACGCTGGGCTACCAGTCGTTCGAGGAAGTCGATCCCGTCGAACTGAAGACACGCCAGACAAATCTGCAGACCCAGCTCCAGATATCCTACAGCCTCACCAACGAGCTCCGGAAGATGAACCTGATCGATTACGTCTGATACGCGGATAAGGCGCGCACGTACCCGTCATTCCCGGGTGCGTCGGCGCATCTCGGTTCATGGCAGGAAACAGAGGGCTAGGTCGGCAATGTACGGGGCGTCTTACGCGGAAGCCTACCGCGAAACCATGGGTGATTCCCCGACCATCGGCCGCGAGCGCGAGCGCGAGGCGTTCGATCGCGCGATCGACCTGATGAAGCGGGCAGACGCTGCAGAGGCCTCGGCGGAACTGCGCTGGGAGGCCACGAGCTTCCTGCAGCGCCTCTGGAGCATGCTCATCGACGATCTCGCCAACCCCGCGAACAGCCTCCCTCCGCAGTTGCGCGCGGACCTGATCTCCATCGGTCTCTGGAACATGAGCCGGAGCGACCAGATCCTCCGCGGCGACGCGTCGGGCTTCGAGCCCCTGATCTACGTCAACACCCTGATCCGCGATGGTCTCCGATGAGCCGCTCCATCAATCTCAGCCTGCGGGGCCGCGAGCGCATCTTCATCAACGGCGCCGTCCTGAGGGTCGACCGCAAGGTCACGATCGAGTTGCTCAACGACGCCACGTTCCTGCTCGAGGCCCACGTCTTGCAGGCGGAGCAGGCGACGACACCGATCCGCCAGCTCTACTTCATCGCGCAGGCCATGCTGATCGATCCGCGCAACGCGGACCGCGTCCGTCAGGCCTACGACAGGGTCGACAGCGCGATTCTCGATCAGGCCCGCGACGACGATGTCGTGACCGGACTGGCAGCGGCGCGAACCTTCCTCGACACGGGCCGACCCTTCGAGGTGCTGCGGATCCTGCGCGGCCTGTTCGAGCCCGACCCTTCGCGAGTCCCTGATCGGGCGGCCGCCCTCGCGCATCGCGTCGCGTGAGGGCGGCCCGGAACGCATCCCGCACGGAGAGCAACCATGTCCCTGCCCATTGCCAGCACCACGAATCCGGACGCGTCGACGAAGGCAGCGGCCCGCACGACAGCCGCGCCGGCCGCCAAGACGGCGACGCTCAACTACGACAATTTCCTGAAGCTTCTGCTCGCGCAGATGAAGAACCAGAATCCGACCGACCCGATGAAATCGACGGATTACATGGCTCAGCTGGCGACGTTCTCGCAGGTCGAGCAGAGCGTCAACATGAACAGCAAGCTCGACGCGCTGCTCACCTCCTCGACCCTGTCGCAGGCAAGCGGCCTCGTGGGCCACACCGTCGTCTCGGCCGACCGGACACTGGCCGGCACCGTCGTGTCGGTGGAGGTGGCCAGCGACGGCCTGCTGGCGCATCTCGATAATGGCAAAGACGTCCGCTATGAGCCGGGTATGACGGTTTACTAGCCGGCTCTCCCCACCGCGGCGGCCCGGTCGAGCGAGCCGCACGCCGGAACGCGGCGCGCGGCCCGACGCGCGGCTGGCGTCATCGACGGTCGCACATCGTCGACACGGCTCCGGGACGGATCGGCGCACGGCCCGCCTCGGAGAGACGAGGTTTGCTTCCCGTCCGCGCCGTCGCGTCGTGCATCGGTCCCTACAACGGGCGGACACGAATGACAGTGTCCGCGGTCGCCGCGCGACGAGCGCCACCGCCGCTGCGGCCTTCCCTCCGGTGAGGGCGGGATCGCTCGCGCGCCGCCGGCAGCCCCGCTCCGACGGGCGTGCGGCCTCCTTGTGACCGCCGATCCCGGCACACGAATCATCGCCCTCCTTCGATCGGCCCCATGAACGAGATCGACGCCCTCGAGCTGGTCCGCTCCGCTATCTGGACCATCATCGTCGCCTCCGGGCCGGCCGTCGGGGCGGCCATGGTGGTGGGCATCCTGATCGCCCTGTTCCAGGCACTCACCCAGATCCAGGAAGTCACCCTGACCTTCGTCCCGAAGATCGTGGTGGTCCTGATCGTGATGATCGTGACCGGCTCCTTCGTGGGCGGCCAGATCTACGCCTTCACCGAGACGGTCTACGGCCGGATCGTCTCAGGGTTCTGAGCGGCCACCCGGTCGCGCGCGGCGGTCCACGAACCGAGCCGCTGGAGCCCGACGGCCGGCGCCCGTCGCGGGCGCAATCCAGGCGCAAGCTTGGTGATCCAGAAGCACGGGCGATACGGAGAGGGGTGAGAGCGTGGCAGCGGCCGTACAAGCGCTCGCGCCGGAGGGCAGAGTCCGGCGGGATGTCTGGTTCGCGGTCGGGATCATCGCGATCCTCGCGGTCCTGTTCCTGCCTGTCCCGGCGGTGCTGATCGACATCGGACTGGCGCTGTCCATCGCGCTGTCCGTGCTGATCCTGATGGTGGCGCTCTGGATCCAGAAGCCGCTCGAGTTCTCGTCGTTCCCGACGATCCTGCTGATCGCGACCCTGCTGCGCCTGGCGCTGGGGATCGCGACGACCCGGCTGATCCTGTCGAACGGGGACGCGGGCATCGACGCCGCCGGCCACGTCATCCAGGGCTTCTCGCAGTTCGTCATGAGCGGCGACTTCGTGATCGGCTTGGTGGTCTTCGCCATCCTGATCACCGTGAACTTCCTGGTGATCACCAAGGGCGCGACCCGCATCGCCGAGGTCGGGGCCCGCTTCACCCTGGACGCGATCCCGGGCAAGCAGATGGCGATCGACGCGGATCTCTCGGCCGGCCTCGTCGACGACAAGGAGGCGCAGCGGCGGCGGCGCGAGCTCGAGGAGGAGAGCGCGTTCTTCGGCTCCATGGACGGCGCCTCGAAGTTCGTGCGCGGCGAGGCGATCGCGAGCCTCATCGTCATCGCGGTCAACATCTTCGGCGGCATCATCATCGGCGTCACCCGCCACGGCCTGCCGCTGGCCAAGGCGGCCGACGTCTTCACCAAGCTCTCGGTGGGCGACGGCCTCGTCTCGCAGATCCCCGCGCTGATCGTGTCGCTCGCCGCGGGCCTGCTGGTCTCCAAGGGTGGGACCCGCGGCACGGCCGAGCAGGCGGTCCTGGGGCAGCTCGGCGCCTATCCGCGGGCGCTGTTCGTGGCCGCCGGGCTGATGCTGGTCTTCGCGATCCTGCCCGGGATGCCGTTCGTGCCCTTCGCGGTCCTGAGCGTCCTGATGGGCACGATCGCCTACCTGATCCCCCGACGCCTCGCCGAGGTGCAGTCGAAGGCCGATGCCGAGACGCGGGCGAAGGAGCGGCAGCTCCTCCTGGAGCGCCAGGACAGCGAGGCCGTGAAGGAATCGCTGAAGACCGCCGAGATCGAGCTTCGCCTCGGCAAGCATCTGGCGGTGCAGATGCAGCCCGCGCAGCAGGAACTCGCCCACCGGGTCGGCCGGATGCGGCGGAAATTCGCCCAGCAATACGGATTCGTGGTTCCGGAGATCAAGCTCGTCGAGTCGGCCACCGTCCCGAGCAAGAGCTACGAGATCGCGATCCACGGGACCGTCATCGCCGCGCAGCAGGTCCGCCCCGGCGAGATGATGATCGTCGTGGGCGACGGGCCGCTCCCCACCGTGACCGGCGAGGAGGTCCGCGAGCCGGCCTTCGGCATGCGCGCCGTGTGGGTGCCGGACGCCTACGCCCCGGAGGCCCGGCGCGAGGGTTTCAGCCCGATCGACTGGCACGCCGTCATGCTGACCCATGTCAGCGAGGTGATCCGCAACAACCTGCCGCAGCTCCTCTCCTACAAGGATATGCGGATGCTCATCGACCGCCTGGATGCCGAGTACAAGCGTCTGGTCGACGAGATCTGCCCGTCACAGATCTCGTATTCGGGCCTGCAGGCCGTGCTCAAGCTGCTGCTCGCCGAGCGGGTCTCGATCCGGAACCTGCACCTGATCATCGAGGCCGTCGCCGAGATCGTCCCCCACGCGCGGCGGGCGGAGCAGATCGCCGAGCATGTCCGCCTGCGGATCGCGCAGCAGATCTGCGGCGATCTCGCCGAGAACGGGGTCCTCCACGTCCTGCGGCTCGGCAGCCGCTGGGATCTGACCTTCCATCAGGGCCTCAAGCGGGATGCCAAGGGCGACGTGGTCGAGGTGGATATCGACCCGCGCCTGATCGAGCAGTTCGGCGTCGAGGCCTCGGAGGCGATCCGCGCCCACATGAAGACGGCGCACCGATTCGCCCTCGTCACCGCGCCGGAGGTCCGCAGCTACGTGCGGATGATCATCGAGCGGCTGTTCCCGACGGTCGCGGTGCTCTCGCACGTGGAGATCGCGCGCGGGGTCGAGATCAAGTCGCTCGGCACGATCTCCTGACAGCCGATGAGCCCCGACACGATCCTGGGCGTCTTCGTCATCTTCTGCCGTGTCGGCGGCTGCCTTCTGGTCGCCCCGGGACTCTCCAGCGCGCGGGTGGCGCCGCGCATCCGCCTGTTCATCGCCCTGACCGTGACCCTCGCGGTGGCGCCGCTGCTGCTGCCGAAGTTCGGCGCAGGGCTGCGCGACGCCGCGCCGGCCGACACCCTGTGGTGGATCGGATGCGAGACGCTCACGGGCCTCGCGATCGGCTTCTTCGGCCGGTCCTTCTATTTCGCCCTCGAGACGATGGCGAGCGGCGTGGCGATGATGATCGGCCTCGGGGGCATTCCGGGGAATCCGGTGGCCGATACCGAGGCCGCCTCCCTCGCCGGGTCGCTGATCATGATGGCCGCGACGATCCTGGTCTTCACCCTGGATCTGCACTGGGAACTCTTCCGCGGGCTGATCGCCTCGTACGACCGGATCCCGCCCGGAAATCCCTTCGGATCGCGGCTCATGCTGGCCGGCTTGGTCGATCGGACCGGGGCGGCCTTCGCCATGGCGCTGCGCGTGACGAGCCCGTTCATCATCTATTCCGTGATCGTGAATCTCGCCCTCGGCCTCGCCAACAAGCTCACGCCGCAGATCCCGGTCTTCTTCATCGCCACACCCTTCATCCTCTTCGGCGGCCTGCTGCTGCTGCTGTTCCTCTCGGGCGACCTGCTCGGGCAGTTCATCCTCGACTACGAACACTGGCTCAGACGAGGCTGACATGCAGACACGGCTCCGCCGGGCGAGGCGCCTCGTCCGCCTGCAGGATCGGATGCACAGGCTCGCCGAGCGGGAACTGGCCGTCGCGGAGCACCGGGTTCGAGCGGCCGACACGGCCCAGGAAGACCTGATCCGCGCGTTGAACGAGGCCTCGAACTTCCACGAGCCGATCCGGGCCACCGCGGTGGGTCGCCTGAAGGCCCTGGCGGTGGCGGCCCAGGATCTGCGCGCGGAGCGGGACGCCTCCGCGCAGCAGCTTCGCGAACGCGCCACCCAGCACAGGCGCACGGCGCTGTGGGTCGAGCGCCTCGAGTCCGCGCACCGGCTCCACGCGGAGCGGCGGGACTGGGCCGAGCGGCTCGACCGGCTCACCGCGCCGGAGGCAAGCTTCCGACCAGCCACGCCGGTTAGCTTGGCGGACGAACCCAGTCCCCGCGCAACCGCGACGAGTTCGGCCGCGTCCGAACATCGAATCCGTCGCGGTGCCGCCACACCGGATACGAGCGCGCCGTGAGCGTCCAGCCCCCCTCGGATATCGTCCTCGACGTCGCGCGCGCCGCCGATCCGACCCGCTACCAGTCCGCCGTCACCAAGCTGACGCAGGCGACGCCCGGAACCTTCGCGGATGCCCTAGGGGCTGCCCGGGGCCCCGGTGTGGGAATCCCGATCGCGCCGCAGCCGAGCGCCGACACCGTGCTGACACGCTTCCGGACGGCCGCGACGCTTCCCGCTCCGCGGGCGAAGGGCAGTCCCGCCGAGCAATTCGAGGCCTTCGTCCTGCAGAGCTTCGTCGAATCCATGCTGCCTCAAGGTGCTTCTGCCGTCTTCGGCAAAGGCAATGCCGGGTCGATCTGGAAGTCGATGCTGGCCGAGCAGCTCGGCGCTCAGCTCGCGAGGGCCGGCGGGATCGGCATCGCCCGGATGATCGATGCCGCGCATCCCCAGGCGGCCGGAGCGCCCGCCGCCACGCGGAAACCGGTTGCCTAGGCCGGTCCCTCCGGCCCGTTCAAGGACAGGATCATGCTGCTGTCGTCTCTCAACCGCCTCGAGGCCACGATCGACGCCGAGACCACCGCGCTCACGGTGCACGATCTGCGGGACCAGGATGAGTTCAACCGCCGCAAGAGCCAGAGCCTGGTGGAGTTCGCGCGCCTCGGTCGGGCCGTCGACGCGGCGAATCTCAGTGCCGCGGAGATCGACGGCCTGGAACGCGTCCGCGCCAAGCTCCGGCGCAATCACGAGCTCCTGGGCATCCACCTGCGCGCCATGCAGGAAGTGTCGGAAATCGTGGCGACGATGATCCGGAGCGCCGAATCCGACGGCACCTACTCCGCCGCCCTGCGCTACCAGGAGTGACCGCGGGTGACCCGTATCGTCTTCACCGGTCTCTGGATCTGCGCGATCACGGTCCTGTCCAGCTTCGCGGTCATTGCCTGGATGCCGGACCTGCCGAAGCCGAAGGCCGAGGAGTACCTCGAGGGCTTGACCTATCAGAAGCTGCGTCCCCTCAACATCCCGATCATCGCCGACGGCTCGGTCCAGGGCTACATCCTCGCCACGATCATCTTCACGGCCGAGGCGCAGCTGATCAAAGGTGCGGGCGTGACGCCGGCACCGTTCGTGATGGACGAGTCCTTCCGTCAGATCTACGAGGACAAGGATCTCGATTTTCGCAACCTCAAGAAATACAATATCAACAGACGCCTGGACGAGATCAAGCGCCGGGTCAACGAGCGCCTGGGCTCCGAGGTCGTGAAGGACGTGATGGTCGAGAACTTCAATTTCGTGACCAAGAAGGATATTCGCAGCTAGGCCGCCTTCCGACGGCACGGACACTCCGCCGGCAGCCCCGCGCGCGCGGCCCTGCCGACACGGAGCGCGGCGCGACGCGCACGTCTCACCGGCCTCCGGCCGCGCGCGGAAGTGCCGTCCGGGCCGCGGACGGCACGCCCAGGCATTCGAGGGTCGACGCGGGGCTTCGGCAGCGCTGGGCTTCGGATCGCCGTGACCGGTCGAGCGCGCGCTGGCCCCCGAGGCGCGCCGGATCTTCGTCGAACGACCGCGCTCAGGAGCCTCGCCACGAGCCCCGCTCCGGGAGCATCCAGGCGCGGCAGGACTCCCGGAGGGCTCGCAAGTCCGGGATTTCCCCAGCGACGGCCCGCGAACCCGGACATCGGGACAGACGCGCGCCGCGCACCCGACTCACGACGCGCGAGCGCGCCGGAACGCCGGACCCTCGACCGTCGTCGTGAGCCGGTCGAGGCTGCCCGCGGAGGCGGCGATCAGCAGGCCACCTTCGACGGTCCCCGTGCCCGACAGGCCGTAGCGGAGGACGGCGCCGCCCCGCGCCCCGTCTACCGATCGCGAAGCGCGGTTGTGGCGGCTCACGGCGAGATCATCGAAGCGGCCGATGAGCGGGCAGGGCAGGATGTGCAGCCGCCGCCCGCCGGACAGGCCGAACACCCGGCACGACGCGTCGAGGGCGACCGTCACCGCGGGATCGAGATGCAGGAAGCCTTCGACCGCGAGGGGGCGCTCCTCCGTCAGGAACCGGTCGAACACGGCGATGCCGGAGAGGTCCTCCAGCAGCACGAAGGTCCGGACGTGTCGATAGTCGGGCCCGTGCACGCTGGTCTCGACACGGTAGGCGGTGGCGTCACCCAGGCGGAGGGCCTCGTGAGCGCGGCCCGCGCCGGCCCCCGGCTCTCGACCGTCCGGGAGCGCGACGTTGTGCGCCCGTGCCGTCGCCGCGTGCAGGCCCTCGCCCTCGGTAATCCAGCGCAGGCCGCCGGTGGCGAAGGTGAAGGCGGTGCAGTCCCGGTGATCCTGCGGGTCGACCTGAGCGGAGAAATCCGCCGTGAAGGCGGCCCAGCCCGCGCCGTCGTCCGGCCGGCGCACGATGAGGGTCCCGGGACGGCTCGCACCGGCGGCGGCGCCCCCTCCGCCGGCGGCCTGTCCCGGCACGGGGAGGGCCATCCCGGGCCGCGCATGCGCGGCTGCCAGCCGCTCCAGCCAGCGGTATCGGTCCGCGTGGTCGGGCGTGGCGTCGAACGGGGGCAGGCCCCCGTCCGGCTCGAACAGGGCGATCATCCCGGCCCAGGCCGCCGGCAGACGCTGGTCGAGGCGTTCGGCGAGCGGCGCCAGCTCCGGCCGGTCACCCAGGACGGGTACGAGGATCAGGGCCAGCGTGAGGAGCTCGAGGCTGCGGTGATAGGACGGCTCCGCGACGCCGCCGCCGGGATCGATCATCGTCTCGAAGCCGCTCCGCAGGGCGAGCGCCGCGAGATGCGTCCAGTGCCGCGACATCGGGAAGGCGGGGAGCGCGAGTCCGGCCGCCAGCAGGGCGGCCGCGACCTGGAGCTCCAGAAGAGACCCCGCCACCGTGCCCTGCGCGAGGATCTCGGCCAGGGCCGCGGCGTGCCGCACGACCTCGCCGCCCAGGATCTCGACGGCGACCTCGCGCGCCTCGCCCGGGTCCCGCGCCGCGGCCTCGAGCAGGCCCAGCATCGCCTCCAGACGCAGCGCCGCGCAGGCGGGGTGCAGGCTCAGCATATCGGCCGGCTGACCCCAGGGATTCGCCCGGGACCAAGAGAGGGCGGCCGCGACCGCGCGGTCCCGGATACCGCGCTCCGGACTCTCCGCGGCGGCCCAGGTCCATGCCAGGGACTGGAACGCCAGGCGCCAGGCCTGCGACCGGAACGGGTCGGCCGCCCAGTCCGGCGCCTCCGGCAGCCTCCAGGCGGGCCGGGTCGCGAGACGGATCGCGCCCTCTGCCCAGACATAGGCGTCGGGCCCGTCCCGCAGGCGCGCGAAGCTGCGCAGCGGCGACGGCCGCTCGGCCAGGCGGTCGAGATCCAGGAAAGGCCGGATCAATCCCGCACGGGCGCCGTCGCCCGGGAGAGCGAGGCGATCGAGCAGCCGCGCCAGGACTGCCTCGACCCCCGGATCGGCGTCGTCCGTCAGATTCGCGAGGCGCAGGTCGTCGTCGAGGAGCACGTCCGGCGCGGCGGCCAGCGCGAGGTCCGCGCCGCCCTCCCAGGTCGCGAAGCCGATATCGAGCGTCGCGGCCTCCGGAGGCGGGCAGACCTTCACGGTGAACCGGTAGGCTTGCCGATGGACCGGGATGTCGAGGAAGGCCGGGACCGACAGCGTGGCCAAGGTGTCGGGGTAGGGGGGCGGTATCGGATCGCCGCCGGCGTCGCGGAAGCGGATCTGGGCCAGCGCCCCCTCGGACGGGCCCTGCGCGACGACCTGCCCCCTGAACACCAGCGCGCGTCCCGGAACGAGGCCGTGCCGGAACCAGACAGGTTCAGGGCCGAGGCCGATCCGACCGTCCTGGAAGAGGCGGCCCTGCGGCGGCCCCGCGGCCGTGTCACGCGCGGCGGGCGCCCGGCGGCCGGCCGGCCGGATCTCGGGATCGACGACCCGGAACGGCCGGGTGTTGCGCCAGCTCCTGATGAGGATCGCCACCTCAACCGCGGGAGCCGGTAGGTAGAATCGCAGCCGCACGGGGAGGCTGCGCGCATCCGCGCCGCCTCCCGCCGAGCGCGGGCCGGCCAGCCAGGCGCCGTGCGCGTCCATCGATGTCCGAATCAGCCCCGGCACGCGCGCGAAATCGATCTCGGACCGGTCCCCTGTCAGGAACGCGACGCCGATCGCCGCGAAATCCCGGGCCTCGAGCGCGCCCTCGACGCTGTCGCAGACGACGTATGCGTTGAACTCATACCACTCGCCCGATGACAGGCCGTCGAACGCGTAGACGGCCCGTGACCAGCGATTCTTGTGGCCGACGATCTGATCCGCGTCGCGCAGGTTCGCGGAGGCCGCGACGTGCCGCACCGCGGCCGGTTTGAAGACAGAACGATCGCTCATCTGACCTGAGGAGATCTCGCAACATCCGAGCGAAACACGATCGTGTCGCTCATCCCGGGTGATCCTGATTTCGCACGAGCATCGACGCTGACCGTCCGAAATTTGAGAACAATGTCCGTAAAATCGATCGTAATTCCGCGCCAGTCTCGAAAATTTGCGCCATCACATCAAATTTAATGCGGCAGGCGGCGTGAAATCCGGACTGTTGACCTGATCTCATGCTTGCGCCATGGGATGGAAGCCAGGCAAACAACTTCGTTCCAGATCATATAGCATATCTGGAGCACCACTAATCCCAACGGAGTCTTGTGGCAATGTACGTCATTGTCGATGAGCGGCCGATTGTAACCGATGGATACGTGGCCAATTTCAATAGAGAAGGCATAACATCGGTCGGATTGCTGGCGGATGATTTCGAGGACTGGCTGCAGACGGCTCCCACGACCGATCTCGAGGCTGTCCAGGGCTTCCTGCTCGGCGATTGCGCGCAGCGATCGGACCTGCCGGAGCTGATCCAGAAGCGGTCGCGCGCGCCGATCATCGCGATGATCGAGACGCGCTGCCTGAGCGAGACCCTGAACCTGTTCGGGGCCGGTATCGACGACGTCGTCCGGAAGCCCGTCCACGTCCGGGAGATCCTCGCGCGAACCGAGGCGGTGTGGCGCCGCTCGCAGCGCGAGACCGCGAAGGATCTGACGGTGGTCGACCGGTCCGCACGGCTGAAAGTGTACTTCGACGGGCGCGACCCCGACATCGACGGGGAGAAGATGACGCTGCCCCGCCGCGAACGTCAGATCCTCGAGTTCCTGGTCCGCAACCGCGGGCGACGGATGACGAAGGAGCAGGTGTTCAACGCAGTCTACGGTGCGTTCACGAGCGACGTGGACGAGAGCGTGATCGAGGGGCACATCAGCAAGCTGCGCAAGAAGCTCCGCCAGAAGCTGAGCTTCGATCCGATCGAGGTCCGGCGCTACCTCGGCTACGCCTTCGTGAACTGAGCGGCCGCGCAGGCCGGTGCCGATACGGACGCGGCGCCCGGCAGCGCGGCCGCGTCCGGGCCGGAAGCCGCGTCACCGGCGGCGCTCACGGGCCGCGCTCTTGGGCCGCGCTCTCGGGCGGCACGACGGGCCCGCGAGCCCTCCTTCGACCGGGATCACCCACCGCAAGCTTCGGACAAGACAGGACGCGCAAAGATCCGCCGGCAGGAAATCGTCCCGCCGGAAACGGCGACGAGATCGACGCACGGCGCGGCGAGATGCTCCCGAGGCCCGGATCGTTCCTGCCGACGACTTTGCCTAGCCGGGAAACCGACGGATCATGAGTCCAATCTTCCTGTTCAATCTCGCGTCCCGGCAGTTGCAGCACCTGACTGCGCGGCAGGCGGTGATCTCGGGCAACATCGCGAACGCCAACACACCGGGGTACCGCGCGCGCGACCTGGCGCCGTTCCGGGACGTGCTGAACAAGACCGCGCTGACGATGGCGGCCACGCGGGCCGGGCACCTGGAGCTCGACGGGCCCGGCGCGCGGCCGGCGCGGGCGAGCGCCTCGGGCGGATGGGATGTCGTCCATTCCGGCAACTCGGTCAGCCTCGAGGAACAGCTGATGAAGTCCGGCGAGGTGAGCCGCGATCAGGCGCTCAACGGCAGCGTGGTCAAGGCGTTCAACCGCATGCTGGCCCTGAGCACGAAGGCCGGCCAGTGATCGATCCCCTGGCCGCCTCCTCGCGGATCGCGGGCTCCGGCATGGAGGCGCAATCCGAGCGCCTGCGGGTCATCGCGGAGAACATCGCGAACGCGCAGTCGACGGGACAGACCGCCGGCTCGGATCCCTATACCCGCAAGACCATCACGTTCCGCACGGCCCTCGACCGCGCCTCCGGGACCGCGGCCGTCGCGGTCCGCCAGATCGGCGCGGACACGGCGCCGTTCCGGGTCGCGTACGATCCCGGGAACCCGGCCGCGGACGCCGACGGCAACGTCAAGCTGCCGAACGTGAACATGCTGATCGAGATGGCCGACATGCGGGAGGCCAACCGCTCGTACGAGGCCAACCTGCAGATGATCAAGCAGACCCGCGCGATGGTCGCCAGCATCATCGAACTCCTGAGGCCGTGATGATCCAGTCCCTCGCCGCCCTCGCAAGCACGTCCGACACGAACACCGTGTTCGGCGCGTCGGAATTCGGCCTGGCCATGCCGGGGATCCGGCAGACGTCGCCCGCGGCCGCGGCTTCCAATTTCGGCGATCTCCTGACGCAGATCGCCGGACAGATGCGCGACACGGTGAAGACCGGCGAGGCGGCGGCGATCTCCGGGATCCAGGGCAAGGCGTCGACCCAGGCCGTGGTCGAGGCGGTGATGTCGGCCGAGCAGAGCCTCCAGACCGCGGTCGCCATCCGCGACAAGGTCGTCGCCGCCTACCTGGAAATCGTCCGCATGGCGATCTGAGGCGACCCCCGCGTCACCGGCGAAGCCCCGGCCTCCGGGGCGACGCGCCGGCACGTCCCAACCCGATCCCATCCCCTCCGGCGCAAAGACCCGATCATGAGAGCGCTCGCCATCGCGGCCACGGGCATGAATGCCCAGCAACTGAACGTCGAAGTCATCGCCAACAACATCTCGAACCTGAACACGACGGCGTTCAAGGCGGCCCGCGCGGAATTCAAGGACCTGATCTACCAGGCCGAGCGCCCCGCGGGCGTGCCGATCCAGGCGGGCGAGTCGGCCATTCCGGAGGGCGCGATGCTCGGGCTCGGCGTGCGCAACACGGCGATCCGGAACCTGCACCGGCAGGGCCCGCTGAACAACACGACGAATCCGCTGGACCTCGCGATCAACGGCCGCGGCTGGTTCCAGGTGACGATGCCCAACGGCGAGATCAACTACACGCGCGCCGGCTCCTTCAACAAGAACGCCGACGGACGCCTCGTCACGGCCGAAGGCTACAGCGTCGATCCGGCGATCATCATTCCGCAGAACGCGATCGACGTGGTGATCAACGAGACCGGCCAGGTGATGGTCAAGGTCGACGGGCAGCAGCTGCCGCAGACGATCGGCCAGCTGCAGCTCGCCAACTTCACCAACGATGCCGGTCTCGAGCCCCTGGGCAACGGCCTCTACCGGGAGACCGCGGCCTCGGGCCTCCCGGTGACCGGCTTCGCCGCCGACCCGGGCTTCGGCAAGATCCACCAGGGCTATCTCGAGACGTCGAACGTCGACCCGGTCCGGGAGATCACGAACCTGATCTCGGCCCAGCGGGCCTTCGAGATGAACTCGAAGGTGATCCAGGCCGCGGACGAGATGGCCGGCACGATCTCGAAGGGCATCCGATAAGATCATGACCCGAGTTGATCGCCCCGGGAGGATCGCGGCGCGGAGGGTGCGGGCGCTCGGCGCGGCCGGCCTGGCGGCGCGCGCGGCGGCCGCCCTCGCGACCGTCACGGCAACCGCCACGGCAGCCGCCCTGACGGCCGGGCCCGCCGTCGCGGGGGAGCAGATGCTGCCGGTGCCGGTCGCGACGATCTACGCGGGCGACGTCATCAAGCCGACGATGCTGCGCGAGCAGGCGTTTCCGGAGAACTACCGGCCGCGCCTGCCCGTGGCCGACACGGCGGCCCGCGCGGTCGGCCGCATCGCGCGGCGGACGCTCCTGCCGGGCGAGACGATCCCGTCGATCGCCCTGGAGGAAGCGAAGCTCGTGACCCGCGGCGCGCCGGCCGTGATCGTCTTCGAGGAGCACGGCGTCACGATCTCGACCGTGGGCACGGCCCTGGCGAACGCGGCCGTGAACGAGGCGGTGAACGTGCGGAACGCCGCCACCGGGCGGGTCGTCCAGGGCATCGTCCAGCCGGACGGCCGCGTGCGGACGGGACAGCCGTGATGCGCCCGCTGATCCTCCTGCTCCTCGCCGGCCTCGCGCTCTGGCCGGCGGCCGCGTCGGCGACGCGCATCAAGGACATCGCCACGCTGCAGGGCGTGCGCGACAACCAGATCGTCGGCTACGGGCTCGTCACGGGCCTGCAGAGCACCGGCGACACCCTGCGCAACGCGCAGTTCACGGAACAGTCGCTGCAATCGATGCTCGATCGCCTCGGCATCAACGTGCGCGACCAGCGGCTGCGGACCCGCAACGTGGCGGCCGTGATGGTGACGGCCAACCTGCCGGCCTATGTCGAGCCGGGGTCGCGCGTCGACGTCTCCGTGAACTCCATGGGCGACGCGACCTCCCTGCGCGGCGGCACGCTGCTGATGACGCCGCTCTCGGGCGGCGACGGGCAGATCTACGCGGTCGCCCAGGGGGCGCTCGTCGTCTCCGGCTTCAGCGTCACCGGGCAGGCGGAATCGCTGGTCTCGGGCGTGGCGACGGCCGCCCGGATCCCCAACGGGGCCCTGGTGGAGCGCGCGGTCGCCGGCACGTTCAGCGAATTGCCCGGCATGGCGCTCGAGCTGAAGAACCCGGACTTCCACACCGCCGTCCTGATCTCGGACGCGATCAACGCCTACACGCTCCAGAAATACGGGCGGCGCGCGGCGAGCCCGCGCGACTACCGCACGGTGGTCCTGTCCCGCCCCGGCCACGTGGGCCGGACCCGGTTCATGGCCGAGATCGGCGAGTTGCAGGTCCAGCCCGACATCCCCGCGAAGGTGGTGATCGATCAGCGGACCGGGACCGTGGTCATCGGCCGGAACGTCCAGGTCTCCACCGTGGCGGTCAGCCACGGCGACCTGACGGTGCGCATCACCGAGACGCCGCAGGTCTCCCAGCCCGCCCCGTTCTCCGACGGGCAGACCACCGTCGTGCCCCGGACCGACATCGAGGCCGGCGAGCGGACGGCGCGCCTCGCCATCGTGGCGGGCCCCGATCTGCAGACCCTGATCCGCGGCCTGAACAATGTCGGGATGAAGCCGACGGACGTCATCGCCATCCTCCAGGCGGTGAAGACGGCCGGCGCCCTCCAGGCAGAGCTGGTGATCCAATGATCCGTCCGGTCCGCAAGCAACGCTCCGCTGCCGGCGGCTGGCGCGGCCCGCGCGGCCTCGCCCTCGCGGCGGCGGCCGTCCTGGTCGCGTCCCCGGTCTCGGCGCAGCCGAAGCCGGCGGAGCCGGCCAGGGCGGAGGATGGCCGCCCGGCCTCGTACTGTGCCGGCATCGCCGATGCCGCGGCCGACGCCCGCTTCACGTGGCAGAAGGAGACGCTGACCGCGCTCGCCAAGGACGTCGAGGTGCGGATCGGTCAGCTGGAGGCCAAGCGCGCGGAATACGAGGCGTGGCTGAAGCGCCGGCAGGCCTTCCTCGCCAAGGCGGACGAGAGCGTCACGGCCATCTACGCGAGGATGCGGCCCGAGGCCGCCTCGCAGCAGCTGACCGCCATGGACAGCGAGGCCGCCGCCGCGATCCTGACGCGCCTCGACGCCCGCATCGCCAGCGCCATCCTGAACGAGATGGAGCCCGGCCGGGCCGCGCGCCTCGCCAACGTCATCACCAACACGCCCCCGAAGACGCTGGTCCTTCCCCGGCCCGACGACGCCTCCCGGGCGCCGCCCGAGCCGTCCTCGGACGACGGCGGGCGCCGCGCGCAGGACAACGGGAAATCAGGATGAAGCGGCTGGCTGCCATCGCGGCGCTCACGACCCTCGGGGCCTGCGCGACCCCCGTACAGGAGATCGGCCGGGCGCCGGCCCTGAGTCCCGTCGGCCTCGGCATCGATCCGAACCACGACGCCGTGCCGCCGCTCGCCGTCGCGTCGCAGGCGCAGGGCTACCACTCGACCTGGGCCCAGCAGAGCGCGGACCTGTTCCAGGACCCGCGCGCCAAGAACGTCGGCGACGTGCTGACCGTGCTCATCGCGATGAACGACAAGGCCCAGTTCGACAACGCCACCGACCGGTCGCGCGACTCGCGGGCCAAGACGAGCGTCGACCTCCAGTTCGACCTGTTCGGCCTCACCCCGGAATCGAAGAACCACTACGAGGTCAACGGCAACTCGTCGACCAAGGGGCAGGGCACCATCGACCGCAAGGAGCAGCTGCGGCTCTCCGTGGCCGCCGTCGTCACGCACGTCTTCCCGAACGGCAACATGCTGATCAGCGGCTCGCAGGAGGTGCGGGTCAACTTCGAGGTCCGCGTCCTCAACATCGCCGGCATCGTCCGGCCGCGCGACATCTCGCGCCGGAACACGATCGACTACGACAAGATCGCCGAGGCGCGGGTCTCCTACGGCGGTCGCGGGCGGCTCATGGAGGTGCAGCAGCCCGCCGTCGCTCAGCAGGTCTACGACCTGGTCTCTCCGTTCTGATCCGGACACGCACCATGGCCTCCGACACCGTCACGCGCCGCGCGCGGCTCCGCTGGCTGCTGCTCCTCACGCTGCTCACGGTCCTGGCGGTCGGCGTCGGGGGGGCGAGCGGTCTCCACATGATCGCGCGGGTCGAGAAGGCCCTCGACGAGCGGCGAAAGGCCCAGGACGAGCAGGTGCGGCCGGTGACGGCCTACGCCGAGAACGAGACCCTGACGAGTCTCGGCACGGTGGTGACCAACCTCGCGGGCCCCGGCGACGTCTGGGTCCGGCTCGAATCCTCCGTGATCGTCAGGAACGGGACCTTCGCCAATCCCCAGGCCGTGGTCGCGGAGATCCGGCAGGACATCATGGGCTATCTGCGCACGCTCTCGGTCGCGCAGATCGAGGGCCCGAGCGGCCTGAGCCATCTGCGGGAGGATCTCACGGAGCGCGTGCAGATCCGGAGCAACGGCCAGATCCGCGCCCTCTTCATCGAAACGCTCGTCGTCCAGTAGGGCGCCCGGTCGGCTGCCCGCGCGCGTGGCCGACGCATATCAGGATCGGTCACACGCCATGCTGCGTCGCGTCTCTCTGGCGAGCCCGCTGCTCCTCGTCGCCACGGCCGCAACCGCCCAGGGCTTCAGCCTCGACCAGGTGCTGCCCCCGGGCAACGACTCGGTCAGCGGACGCATGATCCAGATCATCGCGCTGATGACGGTGCTGTCGATCGCGCCGGGCCTGCTCGTCATGGTGACGAGCTTCACCCGATTTGTCGTCGCGCTCTCGTTCCTGCGCTCGGGCCTCGGTCTCCAGAGCGCGCCGGCGAATCTCGTGCTCATCAGCCTGTCGCTGTTCATGACATTCTACGTCATGGGGCCGACCTTCGACCGCGCGTGGCAGGACGGCGTCCGCCCGCTCACCGAGAACCGGATCACCGAGGAGGAGGCCTTCGCCAAGGTGACCGCGCCGTTCCGCGACTTCATGCTGGCCCATGTCCGCCCCAAGGATCTCGACACCTTCGCGGAGATCGCCGCCGCCAACCTGTCCAAGGCGCCGGATGGCGGCCGGACGGACCTCAGGATCCTGATCCCGGCCTTCATGATCTCGGAGCTGCGCCGGGGCTTCGAGATCGGCTTCCTGATCGCGCTGCCCTTCCTGGTCATCGACATGGTCATCGCCGTGCTGGTCATGTCCATGGGCATGATGATGCTGCCGCCGACCGTGATTTCGCTACCGTTCAAGATCCTCTTTTTTGTCTTAATCGACGGCTGGAACATGCTCGTCAGCGGTCTTGTGAAATCGTATTTCTAGCGATCCGAATATCTCCACAGAGAGATCCGGCAAGAAACGTCTCCGCCATCGATTTTTCGGAGTTGACTTCCGTCGTTCGCTGCCCCATCTACGCTTCGACTGCGGCGCGAACAGTCAATCCGGAAGCGAGATTGTCCTTCGGCGCAGGATCGATAACAGGTTGAGGTCTTGAGCCGGATCGGCGACCTCGAAGGCATGATGCCGCCCTGTTATGCCGGTGAAAGTCCGGCATGTCCCGTTCGTATTTTCCTCTCTCAGGGACATCCCATGTCGAGCCTGTTCACCAACAACGCCGCGATGACGGCGCAGCTGACGCTGAAGCTCATCGGCCAGAACCTGGACAAGACCAACGACGTCATCTCGACGGGTCTGAAGATCAACGGTGCCTCCGACAACGCCGCCTACTGGGCCATCGCCACGCAGATCCGCCAGGACAACGCCTCGCTCGGCGCCGTGAAGGACTCGATCGGCCAGGGCCTGGGCGTCGTCAACATCACCTACCAGGCCCTCAACACGATGGTCGGCGAGCTAGCCGAGGTGAAGCGGAAGCTGACCACGGCCTCCGGCGTCGGCGTCGACCGCATGCTGATCCAGAACGACCTCAACGCGACGATCTCGCGGTTCCGCGCCTACGCGGCCGACGCGTCGCAGGCCGGCGAGAGCTGGCTGTCGGTCGATTCCAGCCAGCCGACCTACGCGGCGATCCGGAAGGTCGTCTCGGGCTTCACCCGCGTCCTGGGCAAGCCCACCCTGACGACCACCGATGTCGATACGGCTCAGCTCAAGCTGTACGACGTCCGGACCACCGCGGGCACCAACGGCACCAGCGCCAACGTGGGGTCGGTCCAGACCACCTACGACACCGCCAAGGCGTCCTACGACGCGGCCCTCGCCGCCTACAACAGCAGCGGCAAGGACACCGCCGCTGTCACGGCCTACACCGCGGCCAAGGCTTCCTTCGACACGGCCACCACGACCTACAACAACGCGAGGAACACGGCGAACGCTGCGGCCCGAGTGGGCAATGACGGCAAGGGCGGCATCCTGAACAAGGATTACGGCGTCCTCGGCGCGGACAACAACGGCTTCCTCAAGGCCTACACGCTCAACTTCGACACGATGGACATCTCGACGGTCCTGCCGAACGACCTGTCGAAGGTGAACGCCTACGTCGCCATGGTCGAGCGCATCTCCACGGCCCTGACCGCGGTGGCGTCCAACCTCGGCTCGCTCAAGGCCCAGATGCAGTCGTTCCTGAACTACACCGACACCCTGTCGAAGGCCAACGACACCTCGATCGGCATCCTGGTCGACGGCAACATGGAAGAGGAGTCGACGAAGCTGAAGGCTTTGCAGGTCCAGCAGCAGCTCGGGATCCAGTCGCTCACGATCGCCAACCAGAACACGCAGCAGATCCTGAGCCTGTTCCGCAACTGATCCGGGTCCCCTGATCGTCCTCAAGGTCCGTCTATCGGGCTGACGGGGCCGCGCATCTTCGGGTGCGCGGCCCTTTTATTTTCCGCCCCTCACAGGAGACCACCTTCGCGCAAGGTTGATCCGCCATGCGGGAGCGGAGCCACTGCGGTGGATATCGAGTCCTGCTGATGCCCGGTCGCGAACATCTCCAGAAGCTCTGGAGCAACATCCTGGACCTCGGCCCCCGGCGCCTCATCGCCCTCGGGCTGGTGGGCCTGACCGTGTTCCTGGCGGTCGGCCTGGGCGCCTACTACCTGAGCCGGCCGCTGCGCGAGACGCTCTATTCCGGCCTCAGCCGCGACGACGTGAGCCGCATGGGCGCCGCGCTCAAGGATGCCGGCATCCCCTTCGATATCAGCGCGGACGGGACGTCGGTCCTGGTCAGCTACGGGCAGACGGCCCAGGCGCGCATGCTCCTGGCCGAGAAGGGCCTGCCGCAGAGCGGCAAGGCGGGCTACGAGCTGTTCAACGACCTGGGCTCCCTGGGCCTGACCTCGTTCATGCAGGACATCACGCGGGTCCGCGCCCTGGAGGGCGAGATCGCCCGCACGATCCAGACCCTCAAGAGCGTCAAGGCGGCCCGGGTCCACATCGTCATGCCCGATCCCGGCTCGTTCCGCCGGGAGCAGCAGCCCGCCTCGGCCTCGGTGGTGGTGCGCACGGAACCGGCCAACGATGCCACGGTCGCCCCCGCGATCCGCCAGCTGGTCGCGGCCGCCATTCCCGGGATGAAGCCCGACAAGGTGACGGTGCTCAACACCGACGGGACGGTGCTGCTCGCCGGAGACGATGCCACGACGGCGCCGGCCGGGCGCCTGACGAATCTGGAGCAGAGCGTCAACCGGGAGATCCAGGACAACATCCGCCGGACGCTCACGCCCTATCTCGGACCGAACAACTTCGAGGTCAGCGTCGTCGCCCGCCTGAACACCGACAAGACCAAGACCGACGAGACGATCTTCAACCCGGACCAGAAGGTCGAGCGCTCGCTGCGGACGATCAAGGAATCGGACAGCTCGCAGAACCGGGCCCCGCAGAAGCCCACCACCGCGCAGCAGAACCTGCCCGATCAGCGCGTCAGGTCCGAGGGCGCCGAGAACTCGAGCGCGGAGAGTCAGCGCCGGGAGGAACTGACCAACTTCGAGATCTCGTCGAAGACGGTCCAGACCGTCAGCGACGGCTACTCGATCAAGACCCTGTCGGTTGCCGTGCTGGTCAACCGGTCCCGCCTCGAGGCGCTCGCCGGCGGCGCGAAGGACGGGACCGCGCCGCCCCTCGATCCGCAGGTCGCCGAGATCGAGCAGCTGGTGACCTCGGCGGCCGGCGTGAACAGGGCGCGGGGCGACCAGCTCAAGGTCGCGGCGGTGAGCTTCATCGACGAGGGTCAGCCCCTCGCGCCGGCGCCGGCGCTCGGGTTCACCGACGTACTGATGCGGCAATCCGGGACCCTGATCAACGCGGCCACGATCCTGATCGTCGGGTGCCTGCTCATCTGGTTCGGCCTGCGGCCGGCCGTCAACGCCATCCTGGCCCGCCCGGCCGAGACCGGAACCGAACTCGCCCTGGCCACAGCGGATTCCGGGATCGGGCCGGACGGCGCGTCGGCGGAGCCGGGCGGGCTCACCCCGGAGCCCAGCCTCATCGAGGACCTGACGGAGCACATGGCGCGCTCGCCGATCCGCAAGCTGGAGCAACTGGTCGAACTCGACGAGGAACAGGTCGCCAACATCCTGAAGCAGTGGCTGACCCGTGAGGAGGCCGCGCGATGAATGACGCACCTCCGGCCTGGGCCGTCTTCTCGGGGACGAGCCGGCGCTCCTCGTCCACGCTCTCGGCCCTGGCCACCAAGCGCCTGGAACCGGCCGCCCCCGCCCAGCCGGCGCCGCCGGATCTCGACGCGATCGCGGCGGCGGCGCGGGACGAGGGGCGCCGGGAAGGGGAGGCCCTGGCCGCGCGCGCCGCGCAGGCCGCGCTGGCGGCCGAGCGGGAGGCCGCGGCGGCGGCGCTGGCCGAGACGCGGAGAAGCTGGGTCGCCGCGGAGGCGGCCGTCCTGGCCAGCGCCCTCACCGAGCAGATCCAGGCCGCGGAGGCGCGCCTCGCCGACAGCCTGGCACGGGTGCTCCGGCCGTTCCTGACGGAAGCGCTGCGGCAGGACGCGGTTCGCGAGGTGCGCGCGCTGCTCACGTCCCTGGCGGCGGACGACCGGGCGGGGACCGTCACGATCGCCGGCCCCGCGGACCTCACGGAGGCGCTCGCGCGGCACCTCGACCTGCCGCCCGGCCGGCTCACCGTCGTCGGCGACGGCCGCCCCGATCTCCGCATCCAGATGAACGGAACCCTGATCGAGACGCGGCTCCAGGCCTGGGGCGAGCGCCTCGCCGCGCTGGTCGAGGATCTCTGAGCATGGCCAACAACCCGCCCGAGATCATCATCGTCCGGCGAGCCTCCGACGAGGATGACGGGCACCACGGCGGTGTCTGGAAGATCGCGTTCGCCGATTTCATGACGACCCTGATGGCGCTCTTCCTGGTCCTGTGGCTGATCAAGGCCACGAACGACGAGACGAAGACCAGCATCGCGAACTACTTCAACCCGATCAGTCTCTCGGAGCCCCTGCCGCTCCGGAAGGGCGTGAACGATCCCCAGCCGGCCGCGAACGATCCGAAGGCCGGCAGCCAGGCAGGTGAGCCGGGGAGGACCGCGGACGGGCGCGACGCGGGTACGGCCCTGCCGCCGGGATCGGTGCCCCGGGAACGGGAGCTGTTCCAGGACCCCTATTCCGTGCTGGCCAAGCTCGCGGCGGAGGTCGAGCCCGGCAAGCCGCAGAGCGCCGCGATCGGCGATCTCGGCGCGGCGGGACGGCGCGGCGGGGACGCGGCGCGCGATCCGTTCGACCCGCTGTACTGGGCGGTGGACGTCCTCGCACCCGCGAAGGCGGAGCGACCCGCGCCGGACGGGATCACCCCACCACCGCGCCAGGCAAAGCCCGACGCGCGCGGCGCCGAGGCCGCGGGCCGGGAGGGCGACGCGACGCCGGCGGGACCGACGTCCGCGGATGCCGGACCGCCGTCGGGCAAGGCCGCGGAGGCCCGGGCCGCCGGGGCGTCGGTGAGCGGTCAGCCCCCGGCCGCCGCGCAGAGCCCGGCGAGCGAGGCGACGCTGAAGGCGGAGATCGCCGAGATCTTCCCGCCCCCGGCCCCCGGCACGCCCGGCCCCCGCGTCGAGGTGCAGGGGACGCCCGAGGGACTCCTGATCAACGTCACGGACGATCTCAACTTCAGCATGTTCGCGGTGGGCTCGGCCGAACCCCGGCCGGAGATGGTCCGCGCGATGGAGCGCCTCGCCAAGGCACTCGCCGCGCGGCCGGGCCGGATCGTCGTCCGCGGCCACACCGACAGCCGCCCCTTCCGCTCGGAGGTCTACGACAATTGGCGCCTCTCCACCGCGCGCGCCCACATGGCGGCGTACATGCTCACCCGGGCCGGGATCGACGAAGCGCGGATCTGGCGCGTCGAGGGCGCCGCGGACCGGACGCCGCGCAACGCCGCGGATCCGAATGCTCCGGAGAACCGGCGGATCGAGATTCTCCTGCAGGGATCTCCAGGATGAAGGTGTCCCGGACCGGGCGGATCGTGGCGGCCGCCCTCGGCCTGCTCATCGCGGGGAGGGCCGCCCCCGTCGCCGCGGAACCGGCGGGCGGCCCTCCCGCCGCCCCGGCCGCCGAGCCGCAGGCGCCGACGGGCGATCCGGTGCAGTGGGTGCGCACGCTCCAGTTGCTGCAGGATCGGGTCGCCGCCGGCTCCCGGGCCGCCCACGAGAGCCAGCCGCTGCTGATCGCCCGGATCAACGCGGATCTCCTGGCCGCCCCGCCCGAGATCTGGGGCCGCCGGAGCAATCTCCGGGCCGCGATCACCTTCGCCCTCAGCGGCGGCGGTCCTTCCGTCCTGCGCCGGCTGACGGCTCAGGACGGCCTCGGCGAGCCCGAAGCGACGCTCGCGCGCGGGGCGCTCGCCTATGTCGAGGGGCGGGAGGCCGAGGCGCGGCGCCTGCTCCAGGACGTCGACACGACGGAGCTGCCGCCGACGCTCGCGGGCGCCATCGGCCTGACGCAGGCGTCGCTCGCCGTGCCCGACCAGCCGATCCGGGCGATCGCCCTGCTCGACCGCGTCCGGGTGCTGCTGCCGGGCACGCTGACCGAGGAGGGCGCCCTGCGCCGCGAGATCTTCACCCTCGGTCAGATCGGCGACCTGAAGACATTCGAGGCGCTGGCGATCCAGTACCTGCGCCGCTTCCCGCACTCGATCTACGCGGGCAACTTCCGGCAGCGACTGGCCTATCAGCTGACGCAGTTCGATATCGGCCACGACGCGGAGCGCTTCGCGACCCTCAACAGGATCCTGGACGAGCTCGGTCCCGAGAGCCGGCGCGACCTGTATCTCGTGGTCGCCCAGACGGCGATCCAGGCGGGTCAGACGGCCGCGGCGCTCCGCGCCAGCGAGAAGGCCCTCGCGCTGTGCGCGCCCGGAAGCGCGGAGGCGACCCGGGGCCAGCTCTACCGGGCTGCCGCCGAGATCGTGAGCCTGGCGACGTTCCAGTCCGGGTCGCGGACGCTGAGATCGCTCGACAGGGCCAAACTCACGGCCCGCGACCTGCCCCTCCTCGAGACGGCCCTGTCGACCGCCGAGGCGATCGGACGCGGGCTCGCCGGCCGGCCCGGCCTGCCGGAGGCCGACACCGCCGCGAAGCCGGCGCGGGCGGCGCCGGATCCCACCGACGGGCCCGCGAGCCTGATCCCGAAGGCGCAGGCCACGATCGACCGGATCGATCTGATGCTCAGCAAGGCGACCCCGTGAACACGATCTCCACCGCGGTCCAGAAACCCGTCCCCAAACCCGATCGGGATGTGGCACCGCCGCATCCGGCGGGCGACCTTCAGGCGCTGCCGGATCCTGCGGTGCGGGGCGCCTTCGACCTATTCCTGCGCGCGGTCTCAGGGGGAACTCCCGCCGCCCGACCCGAGACCGACGGGGGTGAGATGGACGAACCGGGGGGCGCGACCGGGGAGGATCGGCGGCCCGAAGCCGACGCATCGCCCGCGCCGCCGCCGTCACCGGGCGATCCCGGCAGCGCCGCCGCGGCGCTCGCCGAGATCCTGAGCGCGGCCGTCCTGTCGGCCCGTCCGGAAATGCCCGCGGGACACGGAACCGGCGCTCCGGGACCGGCCCCATCCGCCGCATCCCCGGCGGGCCCCGACGCGGCCCAGGAGACCAGCCTCGTGGGAAATCTCGAGGCGGCCCGCGCGGACGCGTCGCCGCGCGCCGGGCCGAGCCCGGGCACCCTGCTGCAGGGCGGCCCCCCGCAGGTCGAGGTTCTCGACCGGGCGGTTCACTTCAAGCCCGTCCTGCCCGAGGCGGCCCGCCACGCCCTCCCGGCCGCCGCAGCGGCAACGTCCCCGTTGCCGGCCGTCCCGAACGCGGCGGACGCTCAGCCTCGACCCGTCCGCCCCGGACCAGTGGCTCCGGCCGTCGCCGGGCCCGATCCTGCTCCGATCGCGCCGGCCGCCCAGATCGCCGCCCAGATTGCCGCGCAAGTCGCCACCCAGATCGCCGGGACGGTCGCCGGGAAGGTGAACGCAGCGCCGCCGAAGGCGACGGTCGCCCTCGCGACCGATCCCGAGCCTCGAGCCGGCGATGCGTCGGCCCGCGCCGATGCGTCGGCCCGCACCGCGACGGGGATCGATGGGCCGGGGGGGCTCACGGCACGCGAGGACAACCGTCCCCGCTCCGGCATCGCCGGACTCCTCCTCGCCCCCACCGGCCGGCAGGGGCCGCCGGGCGTCCCCATCCCGGGTCCCAGCAACGGATCCGGGACCGAGCCGGCCCGACTCGCCGCCGTCCTGCCGACGATCGCGGCGGCCATCACGGGGGAGATCGAGCGCGCGACCGCGGCCGGACCGGAGCGTCGCGTCGGCGCCGATCCGACGATCCCCGCGGCTCAGGACGGGCCGCTCCGGGTGCTCAAGATCCAGCTCCAGCCGGAGAGCCTCGGGATCGTCACGGTGGAATTGCGGCTCGTCGACGGTCAGCTCGAGACCCATCTGCGCGCCGCGCGTCCTGAGACGGCGGCGATGCTGCAGCGGGATTCGGCGATCCTCACCGAAATTCTCAAGCACGCGCATTACCGGCCCGAGATCATTGTCGAGCCGGTTCGCCCCGGCGACGCCGGGTTCTCCGCGGGCGGATCACCGTCCCAGGGCCAATCCGGGCTCACCGACGGCGGCGCCCGGCCGGGTCACGGCGGGGACGGACAGCGGCAGGCAGACCAGCGCGCGGCGCAGCGGCCGACGATCGGCAGGCGCGACGGGGAGCGGACAGATGAGACGGTACGTCCTCGCGACGGCGGCGTTTATCTGTAGCGCCGCCCCGGTCGCCGGGACCGTGTGCGAGGCCGAGATGAGCCGTGCCGCGGCCCGTTACGGCGTGCCCCTCGGCGTGCTCTACGCGGTCGGCCTCACGGAGACGGGTAAGCGCGGCTCGCTCCAGCCCTACGCCATGAACATCGAAGGGGCGGCCTATTTCGCGACCGGGCCCCAGGACGTGCTAGCCCACTTCGCCGCGGCGCGCCGCCGGGGCGCGCGCCTGATCGATCTCGGCTGCATGCAGATCAACCACCACTATCACGGCGAAAAGTTCGCCTCGGTCGAGGCCATGATCGACCCGCGCGCGAACGTGGACTACGCGACGCAATTTCTCCGGGATCTGAAGCGGCGGGAGGGCAGCTGGACGATGGCCGTGGCGCGCTATCATGCCGGCCCGCACAACAACGCGGCGCAGAAGATCTACATCTGCCGGGTCGTGGCCAACATGGTCGCCACGGGCTTCGGCCAGTGGACGCCGGCCGCGGCGCATTTCTGCCGGTGATCGTCCCGGCCGGGGCGGAAGAATGCGGACCGGGCCCGGTCAGGGAACCAACCGAAGGACCGGGCCCTTTCGGCAGAGGCCCCGTCACCGGCCCGGAGGAGCCGCATGACCGACGCCCCAGACCCGCCGGAAGGACCGCCCGGGAAAACGGCGCTGCTGGTGGTCCTCACCCTCACGGCCGTTGCCGCCGCCGCGTACGTCCTGATCCACATGGACTAGGTTGCCCGGCGACGCCCCTACAGGGTCCGACAATTCCCGTAGCTGACCTTGACGTCGTTGCGCTCCTCGGGATTGAGCTGCGCCTCGACGAAGTTCATCTTGTTGAGGTCGATCAGAAGGAAGTAGACGCCGTTCTGACACTTGATCGCGTTGCGCGGCGTGCGCTCGTTCAGCCGCGGTGAGGCCGTCTGGCACTCGTAATAGTCGGAGCGCCCGGCCGAGATCACGGTCAGCAGGCCGCCGCTGGAGACCAGCGAGAATGTCCGGGCCTTCTGGGATTGCGGTTTGGCGCCTTCGGGTGCGGCGACATCGAGACTGGTCGACGCCTCCACCGTACACGTCATCGGACGGCGCAGCTGGGGGACCGCGGGCGTGATGCTCAGCAGGAGGAGCGCACCAGCGAGCGCTACCCGTTCGGCGATCATCGGCGAGGGATCCGTGATTCGTGGGTAGTTTCTACCCAGAAGCTAGACCGTTATCCATCCTTGTAAATGCCGCCTGCTCGGATCCATGGGCCGATCAACAGATTTGCCGCCCGCTCCATTGCATCGCGCCAAGGATTACGGGCCAGACCGGTTCTTCCGCCGGGACCCGATCCGACCGGAATGCCGGCGAAGCGCGCTCTAATCCTCCAGGGCGTCCGGATTGTCGTTGGCGGCCGGATCGGGATCGCGCCGCGCCGCGATCTCCGTACCGATCTCCATGAGCAGCAATCGGGACAGGAGCTGCATCGTCGCCGTGCCGTGCGCGGCCACGAGTTGATGGGCCAGGATCGTCGCCTCCACCATGCGGTCAAAACCGTCGTCGTCGGACATGGCGGTGCAGTAACCTGGTTGAATGCCGAGCATACAACTTAAAGGTAAGGATCCGGTTCGACCGCCCGCGCAGAAACAGGATTTCCCATGATCCCGACCGTCCAGGCCGACGCGCTCCTGGGGAGACTGGCCGAGGCCCTGGGGAGCCCGGTCGAGATCTTCTTCGCCGAATGCGCGCCGGCGACCGGGCGCACATCCGGGGACGCGTCGCCGGATTGCGACGCGCTGCCGACGCTGGAGCTGCTCCGTCTGTGGGAATCGCTGCGGGAGCCGGTGCGCCGGGAGCGGGTGCTGGTCGCCGCCCGGCAGGAGGCCCGAACCCTGCGGGCGAGCCGCGCCGAGGACGCGGCGGCCGGCTGACCGGAGCTCACCGCGCGCAGATCCGGGACGCGGCTGTCGGATCGAGCCGTCTCGATCAGGGGCCCGCGGCGGGCGGCGCGGGTACGGCCGCGAAGGTCAGGGCCGTCGCGGGCAGGGCGGGCGTGGCCGGCCTGTCCTGCTGAGCCGGCTTCTCCGGCTTCTCCAGCTTGGCCGTTCGCCTGTCGCGCTTCTCGTAGAAGGCGTTGCCGCCGGCGACGGCCACGTAGTGCATGTTCGTGTAGGGGAAGCGGTGGCCCGCGGTGTGGAAGAACATCGCCTTCCCGACCTTCGGGTGCCGCTCGCCGGCCAGGACGGCGTCGGCGGCGTCGGCGACCTTCTGCAGGTCCTTCTCCTGCATCGGCTTGGTGAGGACGCCCGGCGCGAACTGGCCCGGCTGCCCGACCACCGCGCAGATGCCGCCCGGGAAGATCGCGTTCTCGAGCCGGTTCATCACGACCGTGCCGACGGCGACCAGCCCGTCGCTGTCGCTCCTGTTCGACTCGAAGTACATGGCGCGGCCCAGACAATCGCGCTCGGCGTCGCTGACGACCATCGGCGGCTTGCGGTCGGGGATCGATCCCGTCGTGAGCACCGGCGACGCGGTGTTGCAGGCCCCCAGGCCGCCGGCCGCCGCCAGAACGATCAGTGCAGGACCGACCTTCGTCCTCTCGCTACCCCGCATGCATCCGCGCTCCGTGCTCCTCCAGCCTGACCAGCCGGGCGGTGTTCCGCTCCGACCGGACGAAGGCCAAGCTTGACGGCACGTTCGCGGCGAGGATGTGGCGAGGCTGTCCCGTTTCGGGACCGGACCGGGAGCCTCAGTGCTGGCCCTGACCCGCGGCCAGGACGGTCACGCCCAGGGCGATCACCCCGATGCCCACCAGCATCGTCGGGTTGAGCGCCTCGCCGTACAGCCACGCGCCGCCGAGCGCCGCGCCGATCATGCCGATCCCCGACCAGATCGCGTAGACCACGCCGATCGGCAGCATGTCCATGCTGGTCGACATCAGCCACAGGGCGGTGCCGTAACCGAGCGCCACGATCACCGTCGGCCCCGGGCGGGTGAGGCCGTCGGCGGCCTTCAGCGCCAGGGTGGCGGTCACCTCCGCGCCGATGGCGAGCCCGAGGATCAGGTACGGATTCATGGCACGGCGGACTTTCGGGCTGCGCGGGCTGGGTGAGTCGGGCGGTCGAGGCGTGTAGAACCAGGTTCGAATCGGACGCCCGCGCGGACGGGGCGGCGCTGGGCCGGCCCGGATCCGCGTCGAAACGGCCGCGGGACGTCGGCGGCCGCCGGACACAAGGCCACAGATCCGTGAACATTTCCGAACCGGCGGCTCGCCGCTTCGCGGGCGACGGACCGGCCCGGCGCCGGGGCCGATTGGGGCTTTCGTTAAGGCCTGCTGATCATGGTGACCGCGCGCCGTCCCGCCCCGGGGCCGGCCGCGCGACAGCGACGATCCAGAGCGACACAGATCCAGCATGACCGCGTCCTTGGCGATCCCGGATTCTCCGGCCCGCGCGCGCCGGGGCCGCCGCTGGGGCGCGATCGCCGCGGCGGGCGGCGCCGCGATCGCGGGCTGCGCCTGGACCGCGGCCGCGCTGATCAACGTCCCCGATCCCGTCACCCTGACGGCGCTCGCGGTCATCGAGCCGTCGTCGGTGGGCACGTGGTTCCCGAGCCGGATCGTCCAGGCCCCGGCCCGGGCGAGCGACCTGCCGGCGCGGCCGCGCCCGATCCTCGACCGCGTCCCCTGGAAGGGGAAGACGGTCCCGCTGATGACGGTGCTGGAGGCGACCCACACCAACGCGTTCCTGGTGCTGCAGGACGGTGTCCTGATCCACGAGTGGCAGCGCGCAGGCACCGGACCGGAGACGCTGTTCCCCTCGTGGTCGGTGGCGAAGTCCATCGTCTCGCTGCTGGTCGGCGCCGCGGTGGCGCGGGGTCAGCTCGCCGAGACCGACCGGGTCTCCACCCTCCTGCCCGAGTTGCGGAACGGCGCGGTCTTCGGCCAGATCACCGTGCGCAACCTCCTCGACATGGCGAGCGGCATCGCCGTGCCGGAGAACTACGACCCCCGGCATCCCCTGACCGGCACCGCCGGCATGTACCTGACGCGCGATCTCACGGCCTTCGTGCGCGACAACGCCCACCTGGCGTTCAAGCCCGGCACCAAGGGCCGCTACCGCAGCATCGACACCGAGCTGCTCGGCCTGATCCTCGCCCGGGTCGAGGGCAAGCCGCTGGCTGACATCCTCTCGGAGCGGATCTGGAAGCCGATGGGCGCCCAGGCCGACGCCACCTGGAACCTCGACCGGCCCGGCGGCATCGAGAAGGCGTTCTGCTGCATCAACGCGACGGCCCGCGACTTCGCCCGCCTCGGCCTTCTGGTGGCCGACCAGGGCCGGTCGGGCGATCACCGCATCATCCCGGGCCGCTGGATCGAGCGGATCATGACGCCGGCCCGGCGCGACGTCGACGGCTGGCAGTACTCGGCCCAGTGGTGGCACGCCCCGGGCGGCGAGGACGACGACATCTCGGCGATCGGCGTCTACGGCCAGTACATCTACGTGAACCGCGCGACCGGCACGGTGATCGTGAAGCTCAGCGACCACGGCGCCGAGCAGGACGAGGTCGACACGCTGGCGGTGATGCAGGCCATCGCGGGCGACCTCGCTGCCGGCCGCCCCGCCGCCCGCAAGGACCCCTGAGCGGGCGACCGCGGTCCCGAGTCCCGATCGGGCCGGGATCGGGCCGGGATCAGGCTTCTGTCGGGCCAGCTCCCGGCACGGAGGGCTGCCGGGCGATCGGGCTCAGGGGCGCGAGGTCCCGCGCCCGCCAGTTGCGCAGGAGCCGCCAGCCGACCCGCTTCCAGGCGATCGACGGCACCGGCGAGGCCGGATCCACGAGGGCGCTCAGCGCCCGCGTGTAATCGAGCACGAGGCCCGGGGTCCAGGTCATGGACCGCGCCCCGTTGCGCAGGAAGGCCGCCGCCCAGAACTCCGGCGTGGTCAGCGCCGCCGCGAGCCGCCGCCAGGGATGCCCGCCGCGGCTGAACGCGCCCTCCACGGCGATGTCCAGCGCCCGCGCCACCGTGGTGGAGCAGTTGCGGCTGATGAAGTTGTAGGTGGTGTCGCGGCTGTACTGCGCCCAGAACGCCCGCAGCCGGGCGGCGTCGATGCCGTTCAGCGTCACCGCCACCGTCGCGGGGCACCAGTCCGCCACCTCCGCGGCGTGCGAGGGCAGGAAGCGCCCGGGCACGTCGTTCTCCGGGCCCGCGCGCAGGCTCGAGCGCAGGTTGGCGGGGGAGCGGTCGATCTCCACCGCGGGGTAGTGGCTGACGTAGAGGTCGTCGCCCTGCTGCAGGGCCGCGTGGCCGGTGGAGAAGCGCCCGGCCTTGTCGACGGAGGCGACGTAGCGCCGGATCAGCCGCTGGCCGGCGGGGGTGGTCGCCTGCCCGGTGGGCGTCCAGACATAGACCGTCAGGCTGCCGGGCTCGTCGCCGCCGACCGACACGACCGACACGGCCGGCTCGGCGGTGCCCAAGCGCCGGGTGCGCAGCCCGACCAGCGCGAGGTTGGCGCCGTTCAGGATCAGGAACATGCCGATGCAGTAGCCGACCGTGCCGGCGTACCAGGTCGGCCAGGGCTGGAGATGGAACAGGCCGAAGGCGATGCTGAGGCCGCCGAGGGCGACCGACATCCGCCAGCCAGCGAATTTCAGCAGGCCGGCGATCGTGATCCGGACGAGGCCGTCGACCACGAAGGCGACGCCGAAGATCATGGCGAGCAGGAAGGTGCTGTGCTTCGTGGCCATCATGATCAGCACGGCCATGACCGACAGCAGCGCGCCCTTGGCGAGGCGCAGGCGGCGCGCGGCGCCGATCGCGGACGCGCCGACGAGGAGGGAACTCACGCCCTCGGCCAGGAGGATCAGGCCGAACCACCGGTCCGGGACGTGGAGCGCACCGTCGAGGGAATCGATCACCACCAGGAGGCCGAGCGACGACCACAGCAGGCCGGTGGCGGCGATGAGGTGCCAGTGACGGCGGACCGCGGCCCGGCCGACGAGCAGCATCCAGAGGGGCGCCATCCGGCCGCCGACCGCGTCCGCGGCGCCCGGTCCGGGCGCTTCGAGCGCGGAGAGCGCGCGCGGGATAGTGGTCGCACAGGGTCCGGACATAGGGGTCGCCCTCGATAGCGCGCGTCGACGGGCCTCTCGCACGGATGCCGCCGTGCCGTCACGGCCGGAACGAGGCTCCCGACGCGCGAGCGTTTCGCGACGCGCCCGGCGCGCACGATCCACGCCTTGCCTGAGAACTTTGTTAATCGCGGCCCGGTCGCGGCGCCAGCGCCCGCGGAGAGGCCGTGGAGAAGCGCCACGGCCCCCGGGATCCCGTCGCGCGCCGCCCGACCGATGGTCAGCAGGGACGCGGGCCGCGGTCCGATCGACCCGTAACCGGGGCGGCATCCGCGATCCGTCCCTGTCTCCGCCGCTGATTCGCGCCCCTGCAGCCCGTCATCGCGCGGCCGTTCGCAGTCATCGCGGACAGCCTCACGGACCGGAGGCCGAAACTGCGCACTGTTTGCGAGACGCCGCAGGCCTGGCAACCTCATGTTGCCTCGCAAGAACAGAAAATGTTCAAAGAACATCCTAAGATAAAGTATAGACAAAATAGACAGTTTTTGTATAGTTACGCGCCAATCTTGGCACACTCGAAGCAATTCGGCGCATGCTTGGGCGGTAAAATCTGATCCTAGCCTCAGCTTTATCGATGCGCCGGTTTTCATGCCTCGAATTTCGGTACTGGGGGATTCATGAACACCATCGATCTGAACGAAAAGACCTCGGACCTGAACACAGACCTGATCAAGTGCACGGCATCACTGGTCGCGGCCTACGTGTCTCGGAATGCGGTGGGCGTGGGCGACCTGCCGGTTCTGATCGACCAGGTGCACACGGCCATATCGGTGCTGCAGGGCGGCGGCTCGGGATCTGGTCCCGGCTGGACCGGCCCGACGGCGGCGCAGATCGAGGCTTCGATCCAGCAGGACGGCCTGATCAGCTTCATCGACGGCCGGTCCTACAAGACCCTGAAGCGTCACCTCACGGCGCACGGCCTCACGCCGGAGCGTTACCGGGCGAAGTACGGCCTGCCGGCCGACTACCCGATGGTGGCCCCGGGCTACGCCGCCAAGCGCTCGGAGATCGCCAAGGCGATCCAGCTCGGACACAAGGCGGCCTGAGGCGGCCAGGCCCGCACCGCCCTGGATCGGCGGCCCCGTCCGGGCCGCCGCGGGACACGGGCGCGGGAATGCCTGACGGCGGATCGCCCGATCCGCCCGTCCCGGTCTCCGCGCTGGGGTCGGGGGGCCCCCGGGGGGCCAGCGCGGAGACCGACCCCGATGACCCGGTGGGGCGGGGCAGGGCAGATCCCGCGAGCGCCCGTCGGCCGCGCGGGCCGCTCAGACCCGGGCGACCGCCAGGGTCCCGTCATCGATGGGGACGAACCGGACGCCCGCCCGGCGCAGCGCCTCGACCGCGTGCAGGCGGGACCGGCTTCCCCGATGCTCGCTGTCCTCTTCCAGACGCCGCACGGTGGAATGCGACAGGCCGCTCGCCTGAGCGAGCTCCATCATCGACCAGTCGAGGAGCGCCCGCGCGGCCCGCAGGTGGTGGCCGCTCACGGAATGCTCCAGCCCCTCGTGCAGGCCGCCGGGGGGCGGGGCGTGGTTGCGGACGGGGTATTTGAGCCCGCAGCGCCCCAGATAGGTCCCGTCCGGATCCCAGACGGGCATCGTGAGGATCCGGAAGTGCCAGAGCTCGCCGTTGGCGAGGCGCTCGTGGGCGCCCCCCTGGAAGAACGCCCGCCGCTCGATCTGCTCCAGGGCCGCTGCCCGGAAGCCCGCGCGCTCCTCGGGAACGATCAGGATATACGGCTCGGCGCAGATCTCCTCTAGCGGGAGCCCGTGGACCTGGGCGACGGCGAACGGGATGTCCCGGACGCGGTCGAGCCCCATCGAGAAGGTCGTGATGTGCTCCGTGAGGTAGAGCGCGCTCTGCCGGCGGCGCTCTTCCTGCCGCAGGCGCGCCAGCTGTTCGCGGTCGCTCACGTCGAGCGCCGTGCCGCTGAGGGCGACGGGCCGCCCCTCCGCCGAGACGCGCACCTCCATCGTCAGCGAGAGCGTGCGCACCGTGCCGTTCGTCCGGATCACCCGGACGATGACCTCGCGGGGCACGTGCCCCTGCCGGATGTCCGCCAGCGCCGGCATGAGAGGCCGGTCCTCGGGATGGATCAGGCTCAGCAACAGGTCGTAGCGCGCCTTCGCGGCGTTCGGAACGAGCCCGAGCAGCCGGTAGAACCCGGGCGACCAGACCTGCTCCTCGCCCGCGAAGATCCAGCTCCAGGCCCCACTCACGCCCCGACTTTCCGTGAGAGTCAGGAACTCTCCCGACGAGAAAGTCAGAGCGCTTAAAGCAGTATGGAACATCTCAGCACCGTTCGAACCGTATCACCGTTCCCGCCGTTCGGCCACGAGAATTTTTTCGGCACAACACTTCACCATTCATCCGGAATTTCTTCAGATCCGGCACGTATCTCCATCGAGATGGCGCCCGCGATCGACAAACATCTTGCATCGACATTCCAGCCCGAGGCGGTTTGTTCCCGATCGAACGGATTCGTTCCTGCCGCGCTGTGAACGGAGGTTTCCGGGATCCCCGACCGCATCCCGCCCCTCAGTGCGTTCGGCACACACCGTCACGACAGCAACGCGACCGGATCTCGCTCGACAATGACCCCTGTCGCGAAGGAGCTTCTCTGACCTTCGGTGTTTAAGAATGGTGATTTTCCGCTCCGGCATTGAATCGAACTTCAGAAAAGCGCGACGTCGAGGTTATATGACGATTCATGCACGCATATTGCAGATTTTATTGTGAATTCTATTGATTGTATATGATTCATAATCGGTCATAGTGCGAATATTACAATACGTTTGCCAAATTATCGATATGCACATCCCACGAAATCGAGCGACTGGCGCGCTGATCTTTGGATCGTCGAGGCTCCTCAGACGGGCGCGCGACGGGGCCACGCGAGCGCGGCCGGCGCGGCGAGGTCGGGACCGGGACCGGTGGCGATTGACAGGCCGGGCCGTACAATGCGGGGACACGGGGTCGCGCACCGGGAGGAACCGCATGAGGGTCGCCTGCATCGGCGAGTGCATGGTCGAACTGTCCGAACGCCCGGACGGGAATCTGGTCCGGGGCTTCGGCGGCGACACGCTGAACACCGCGCTCTACCTCGCGCGCCTCGGCGTCGCGGTGGACTACGTGACCGCGCTGGGCGACGACATCTGGAGCGACGAGATGGCGGCGGCCTGGGGCCGCGAGGGCATCGGCCTCGACCGGGTCCGGCGCCTGCAGGGCCGGATGCCGGGCCTCTACATCATCCGCACGGATGCCGACGGCGAGCGCAGCTTCCACTACTGGCGCGACCGGGCCGCCGCCCGGGACCTCTTCACCGAGCCGGGCGCCGCCGAGACGGAGGCGGAGCTGGAGCGCTACGACCTCGTCTACCTGTCCGGCATCAGCCTCTCGCTCTACGGCGAGACCGGGCGCGCCGCCCTGTTCGAGACGCTGTCGCGCCTGCGGGAGCGGGGCGGGCAGGTCGCCTTCGACACCAATTACCGTCCCCGCGGCTGGCCCGACCGGGACGAGGCCTGGGCGGCCTTCCGCGCGGCCCTGGACCTGGCCGACGTGATCTTCGCCTCGGCCGAGGATCTGGACTGGCTGTTCGGCGCGGCGGGCGAGGACGAGGTGCTGCGCCACCGCGGCCGGGCCGAGATCGTGCTCAAGACCTCGGACGGATCCGGCCCCGTCGCCCGGGTGCTGCACGGCCGGGCCGACACCGCCGTGCCGGCCGGGCGCGCCGCGCGGGTCGTCGACACGACGGCGGCGGGCGACAGTTTCGCGGCGGGCTACCTCGCGGCGCGCATCGCCGGGCTGGCACCGGAAGCCGCCGCCGCCGAGGCGCACCGCCTGGCCGGGGCGGTGATCGGGCATCGCGGCGCCGTGATTCCCCGGGACGCGATGCCGGTCCCCGCCGCCCGACCGCCGGGTGCGGACGCCTGAGGGAGGCGGGGCCGCCCTTGAGGCGGACAAGCGCAACCGCTACCTCTCTGCCAGCGGGGGACGGCCCCGCAGCGTCATCGCCGCGCGTGGTGCGGCCGAGAGGGCACCCGTGGCGCCGATTCCCCCGCCGATCCAGGTTCCCGAGCCCGACGCCGCGGCGGGCGGCGGCACCCCGAAGACGCGGGTCAGCGCGCGCGGCCGGCTGCGCACCTATTTCCTCACCGGCATCATCGTCGCCGGCCCGCTCGCCATCACGGCCTACATCACGTGGTGGTTCATCGCGCTGATCGATTCGTTCGTGAAGCCGCTGGTCCCGGCGAGCTACCTGCCGGACCACTACCTGCCGTTCTCGATCCCGGGCCTCGGCCTCGTGATCGCGTTCCTGGCGGTGACCCTGCTGGGCTTCCTCACGGCGAACCTCGTCGGACGCTCGGTGATCGAGTTCGGCGAGGTCCTGCTGGCGCGGACCCCCGTGATCTCCGGCCTCTACAAGGGCCTGCGGCAGATCTTCGAGACGCTGTTCTCGGCCAACGGCACCTCGTTCCGCACGGTGGGGCTCGTGGAGTTCCCCGTGAAGGGCACGTGGTCGGTGGTGTTCCTGTCCGCCCCGGCGGCCCACGAGGTCGAGGGGGCGCTGCGGGCCCGGGGGGCGCCGGCGGACGACCTCGTCGGCGTCTTCCTGCCCTGCGCGCCCAACCCGACCACGGGCTTCTTCTTCTACCTGCCGCGCGCGGAGGTGGTGGAGCTCGCCATCAGCGTCGACGACGCCGCCAAGCTGGTGATGTCGGCCGGGGTGATCCAGCCGGAGGACCCGCAGGGCCGCCTCAACGCCATGGCGGCCACCCTGCGGACGGCCCAGCAGGCCGGCGGACCGCTGCCCCGCCGGGAGCCGCAGGACGCGTGATGCGGCGCCCGGTCGCCGGCTTCGTCGCCGTCTCGGCGGCCTGAGCCACCCCGTCTCGCGCCACGGTGCAGGACGTCCCGCTGCCCTGGGTCGCTGCGCTGCGCTCGCGATGACGGCAGCGTCGACCGGAACCGTCGAAGCGGGGACGACCTCCGGTCCGCTCAAGGGGCCTTCCCGAGGCGCCGGCGCGCGATCCAGGCCTCCTGCGCGCCGAGCTCACCGCTACTCGGCTTGCGGGAGACCGTGGGATTGGCGGCCATCGTCCACGAGAAAGGCCGCCCCGCGCGCGCGGGACGGCCCTGAAATGATCAGACTGCTATCGGCTCAGCGCTGCAGCGAGGCGGTCTGCGGCGCGATGGTCGGCGGCGTCGCCTGCGCGACCGTCACGGCGCTGCGGGGCGCCGTCGGGCCCCAGCCGGAGGCGCATTGCAGGGTGAGGGCGAGGCCCAGCGCGATGCAGAGCCCATTAGCGGCCAGCCAGAAGGGCCGGGACGCCCGACGCACGGCGGCCTGCAGCTCGTCCGCGGTCTTGCCCGCCGCCTCGGCGGCGCGATCCGAGATCGGCAGGAGCCAGGGCTCGGTCGGCAGGGCGTGGGCACCGGCCATCTCGTGGGAGCCCGGCAGGCCTTGGAACAGTCCGTTCGACATGTCCGTCCTCCAGATTCGTCCGTGATGTCCCGGCTTACCGGGCCATTCGTTCATCTCCAGTTAAGGGAAGAATATGGCTGATGCAAGGTCACGAGGCCTGTCCGGAGCCTCCCGGACCGCCCGTACGGCGCCGCCAAGCTTCCGCGCGATCCCGTCAAACTTCTGAAACGAAACACTTTTCCAGAGAGCCTGTGACATCGGCGCATCGGAGTACCGATCCGGTCGCGCGGCGGCGATTCCGGATCCGGCCGTTCAGGAAGGCCGGACTTTCCTGAACGAATCCGTTCAGGAAACCGTTCATCCGGCCCCGATCAGCCGGATCGCGGCCTCCCGCTCGAACAGGTAGAGCAGCACCCGCAGCGCCTGTCCCCGCGGGCTCTTGAGGCCGGGATCGCGCTCCACGATCATCCGCGCGTCGTCGCGGGCGGCCTCCAGCAGGGCGGCGTCGCTCTCCAGCCGCGCCAGCCGGAAAGCGGCCATGCCGGATTGGCGGGTGCCGAGCACCTCGCCCTCGCCGCGCAGCTTCAGGTCGGCCTCGGCGATGCGGAAGCCGTCCTCGCTCGCGCGCATCATCTCCAGCCGGGCCCGGGACACCTGCCCGAGGGGCCCCCGGTAGAGCAGCAGGCACGAGGAGGCCTTCGAGCCGCGCCCGACCCGGCCGCGGAGCTGGTGCAGCTGCGCCAGCCCGAAGCGCTCCGCGTGCTCGATCACCATGATGGTGGCCTCGGGCACGTCGACCCCGACCTCCACCACCGTGGTCGAGACCAGGAGCTTGGTCTCCCCGGCGGCGAACCGCGCCATGGCGGCGTCCTTCTCGGGGCCGGGCATCTTGCCGTGGATCAGCCCGACCGCGTCGCCGAAGTGCTTCCGCAGATCGTCGAAGCGCTCGGCCGCGGCGGCGAGGTCGACGAACTCCGATTCCTCCACAAGGGGGCAGATCCAGTAGACCCGCTCGCCCCCGGCGATCGCCCGGGCGAGGCCGGCCACGACCTCGTCGATCCGCTCGGTCGGCAAGGTGATCGTCCGGATCGGCTGGCGGCCGGCGGGTTTCTCGTCGAGGATCGAGACGTCCATGTCGCCGAAGAAGGTCAGCGCCAGGGTGCGGGGGATCGGCGTCGCGGTCATGACCAGGAAGTCCACCGCCTCGCCCTTGGCGCCGAGCGCGAGGCGCTGGTGGACGCCGAACCGGTGCTGCTCGTCCACCACCGCGAGGCCGAGGTCGCGGAACGTCACCGCCTCCTGGAACAGGGCGTGGGTGCCGACCAGGATGTCGATCTCGCCCGCGGCGAGGTCGGCCAGCGTGCTCTTGCGCTCCGCGGCCCGGTCGCGGCCGGTCATCAGGCGCAGGCGCAGGGGGCCGGCCAGCGGCCTCAGCCGCTCGAAATGCTGCCGCGCCAGGATCTCGGTGGGCGCCATCAGGGCGGCCTGACGCCCGGCCTCGACCGCCGAGGCCATGGCGAGCAGGGCCACCGCGGTCTTGCCCGAGCCGACATCGCCCTGGAGCAGGCGCAGCATCCGCCGGGGCGCCGCGAGGTCGGCGCGGATCTCCGCCACCGCCCGGCCTTGCGCGCCGGTCAGCGCGAAGGGGAGGGCGGCCTCGAGGCGCCCGCTCAGGGCGCCGTCGCCGGCATTGACCCGGCCGGCCTTGCGCCGCTGGCGGGCGCGCAGGAGCGCCAGCGCCAGCTGCGAGGCGAGGAGCTCGTCGTAGGCGAGCCGCTTCCGGGACGGCGTCGCGGGCGGCGGCTGGAGCGGGTCCTCGGCCTTCGGCGGCGCCTCCTCGGGGCGGTGCTCGAGGCGGAGCGCGTCCGCGAAGGCGGGCAGGCGGTTCCGCTCCAGCCAGGCCGGGTCCTGCCATTCCGGCAGGACCGGCAGCCGGTCGAGGGCCGCGACCGCGAGCTTGTTGATCGCCCGGGAGGTCAGCCCCTCGGTGGCGCCGTAGACCGGCTCGACGGCGGGGAGTTCCGCGAGGCCCGCCTCGTCCGCGATCCGCGACGGGTGGACCATCTGGCGGGTGCCGTCCCAGAGGTCGATCCGGCCGGTGATGTAGCGGTGCGACCCGAGCGGCAGCATCTTCTCCACCCGGGCGCGGGGCATGCCGAAGAAGACCAGGGAGATGTCGCCGGAGGCATCCTCCACCAGCACCCGGTGCGGGCGCCGGCCGGGCCCGGCCTGGGCCGGGCGGTGCGCCACCACGGTGACGCCGATCGTCACCGGCTCGCCGGTGGGGGCCTCGCTGATCGAGCCCATGAGCTTCCGCGCCACGCCGCCCTGGGGCAGGTGGAACAGCAGGTCCACGACCCGGGCCTCGCGCTCGGGGGTGCCGAGCAGCTTCTCGATGAGCGGCGCCATCTTCGGCCCGATCCCCGGCAGGGCGCGGGCCGGCGCGAAGAGCGGGTCGAGGATGCTCGGCCGCAGGGGCGGGGCGACGGCAGGCGCGGGGGCGGCCTCCGCCGCCGGCGCCTCGGCCGCGTCGGAATCCTTCAAGGCCGGGTCCTGAGTCGCGCGTGCATCTGTCATGGCGGTTCGGCGGACATGGTGCCGGAGGCGCCTTATCATCCGGTGCATCCCGGCGCGCCAGTGCGGCAGGATGGAGACCGAATCCGGAGACCGAATCCATGGCCCGCGACTTCCTGCCGGGTTTCGACCGGCACCGGATCGAGACCGCGCCCGGCGTGACGATCAACGCCCGCTCGGCCGGGTCCGGGCCGCCGGTGCTGCTCCTGCACGGCCACCCGCAGACCCTGTCGACGTGGCTCCACGTCGCGCCGCGCCTCGCCGAGCGGCACGCCGTGGTGGCGATGGACCTGCGCGGCTACGGCGATTCGGCCAAGCCCCCGGGCGGCGAGCGCCACGTCGCCTATTCCAAGCGCGCCATGGCGGCCGACGCGGTGGCGGTGATGCGGGCGCTCGGCCACGAAAGGTTCGCGGTGGTCGGCCACGATCGGGGCGGGCGCGTCGCCCACCGCCTCGCCCTGGATCATGCGCAGGCCGTGGACCGGATCGCCGTGTTCGACATCGCGCCGACCGCGACCATGTACGCGCGCACCGACAAGGATTTCGCCACACGCTATTTCTGGTGGTTCTTCTTCATCCAGCCCTGTCCCCTCCCGGAGACGCTGATCGGGGCCGATCCGGAATACTTCCTGCGCCACCACGTCGAGGGCCAGTCGAAGACCCCCGGCTCGACCCCGCCGGAGCTCTTCGCCGAGTACCTGCGCTGCTATTCCGACCCGGCCTGCCGCCACGCGATCTGCGAGGATTACCGGGCGGCCGCCGGGATCGACCTGGAGCACGACGCGGCCGATGCCGAGGCCCGGATCACCGCGCCGCTGCTGGCGCTCTGGGGCGCGAAGGGCGTGGTCGGCCGGACCTACGACGTGCTGGAGACGTGGCGCGAGAAGGCGACCGACGTCTCGGGCCGGGCGCTGGATTGCGGTCACACCCTCCAGGAGGAGCGGCCGGACGCGGTTCTCTCGGAGCTTGCGGCGTTCCTGGGTTGACGGGCTGCGGCGCCGTGGCCCCGCGTCGCCGGTCTTGGCAGATCCGCTGAAAAGCGCAGATACGAGACGTGCCGGGCTCGCGAACAGCGTCCCCGGTTGATGACTTCGACACCGCCGTCATCGCGAGCGGAGCGAAGCGACCCAGGGTGGCACCACGCTTCCTGACGTCCCGCTGCCCCGGGTCGCTCCGCTCGCGATGACGGGGCCGCGCATCAACCGGAACCTTGGGAAGCCCGACGCCACACTGTCCCGAGTGGGACGCGTCGATCGTGCAGGACACCATGCCGGAGGACACCAACACCGTCTTCGAGGTCGCCGTGGTCGGGGCCGGGGCCGCGGGGCTCGCCGCCGCGCTGGCGGTCGCCCGCGAAGGGATCCCCACGGCGCTGGTCGGGCGCCACGCCCCGGTGGCGGACGGACGGACCGTCGCGCTCCTCGACGGGTCGGTGCGCTTCCTGGACGCCCTCGGCGCCTGGGAGGCGGTGGCGCCGCACGCGAGCCCGCTCTGCACGCTGCAGATCGTCGACGACACCGGCAGCCTGTTCCGGCCGCCGCCGGCGCGGTTCCGCGCCGCCGAGATCGGCCTCGACGCCTTCGGGTGGAACGTCGAGAGCGCCCGCTTGGTCGAGAGCCTGCGCGCCCGCGCCCGGGCGCAGGACAACCTCACCCTGGTCGAGGCGGACGCCGCCGGCGCCGTGCCCGGCGAGGCGGCGGCCCGCGTCGCGCTGGCGGACGGGCGTGCCGTCGAGGCCCGGCTCGTGGTGGGGGCCGACGGGGCCCGCTCGCCGCTGCGGGCCGCCAGCGGCGTCCGCGTGCGCGACTGGACCTACCCGCAGAGCGCCATCACCACGATCCTGGCCCACGCGCGCCCGCACCGCGACGTCTCCACCGAGTTCCACACCCGGTCGGGGCCCTTCACCCTGGTGCCGCTGCCCGGCGGCCACCGGTCCAGCCTCGTCTGGGTGACCGGGGAGGGGGCGGCCCGGCGGCTCGCCGCCCTCGACGACGCGGCGCTGGGGCAGGCGGTGGAGCGGCAGGCCCGGGCGATGCTCGGCGCCATGCGGGTCGACGGCCCCCGCGGCCTCGTGCCGATGCGCGGCCTCGCGGTGGCGACCCCCGTGGCCCCGCGGCTGGCGCTGATCGGGGAGGCGGCCCACGTCTTCCCGCCGATCGGCGCGCAGGGGCTCAATCTCGGCCTGCGCGACGCCGCGACCCTGCGCGACGCGGTGCTGGCCGCCGCCCGCGACCGCCGCGATCCCGGCGCGCGCGCCGTGCTCGACGGCTACGCGCGGGCGCGCCGCGTCGACACGGCCGCGCGCACCGCCGCGGTCGATCTCCTCAACCGCAGCCTGCTCACCGACCTGCTGCCGGTCGACGCGCTGCGCGGTCTCGGTCTGCTGGCGATGACGCAGCTCGGACCGCTGCGGCGCCTGGTGATGCGGGAGGGCGTGCTGCCCCGGATCGGCGCGCCGGAGCTGATGCGCGCCGCGCGCTAGGACCGTTCCCGATCGTCTCGCGCCAGCGGCGCCCCCTTTCCCGCGCGGGAGAGGGGACCCGCGCCTCGTGCGGCACCGGCAGCGACAGGGAGCGGTCGGACGGCGTTTCCCGGAGGCGGCCTCAGGCCCGGCGCGAGCGCCCGGACGCCGCGACCTCGGCGCGCGCCGGAGGGGGCCTCAGAGATCCGGCTGGGCGGCGACGTAGGCGCCGAGCCGGGTCGCGAGATCGACCGGGCCGCCGCCCCGGGCCTCGCCCGAATCACCGATGAGGATCACCGGGATGCCGCGCTCGCGCAGCTGGCCGCGGAGGCGGGCCGCGCGGCGGGCGTAGGCGGGATTCCGGCGGGTGGGCGCCTGGAGCAGCACGGCCGCCGGACGGGCGATTACGGTCAGGACGTCGTCGGCCGCCTCCATCGAGGCGGTCACGCTCGCGTATCCGAGGCTGGCCAGCTCGCCCGAGAGGGACCGGTCCACGGCGCGGACGCCGTCGTCGACCACGAGCACTTGTTGCAGCGCACCCATAAGCTTGAGCGGTACTCCATCCCGGACGGCTTGGAAAGATAGCCGTCACGACAATCCGATGCAGAACCCGCGAAGAGGCGGATCGGATCCGTCGGTTCGTGTGCAGATGCGAGATTATCCGCGCCGCCTGAGTGCCGGATGAACCGGCGATCGTCCGCCGTTCAGGCGGAGGGGACGGTCGCGACGGTGGCGGCGATCGCCGCGACCGCCCCGTTCGCGCCCCCGTCCGCGCGGAGCGGGCGGAAGCCCGTGCTTCGCCACGCCAGGGGGTCCGTCGCCGGGATCGCGCCGCGGGTGAGCGGGGAGGCCGCGCAGGCCGCCCCCCGGCAGGCGAGGTCGCCGTCGGCGCCGGCGGCGAGGTCCAGGAGGTCGCGGGGCAGGAAGGCCTGCCCGGGCTCGGCCAGGGTCGCGGCGAGGTCGTCCGGGCCGGGGCGGGTCAGCACGAGCGCCTCACCCAGGACCAGCGAATCGAGGCGCTGCGGGCCCGCGGGCCCGGCGCCCCGCGGGGTCAGCCGGGCGGGCGCGCGGTGGACCACGTCGAGGACCCGGACGGTCCAGGGCAGCGGCAGGGCGGCGAGGGCCGATTCGACCCGCGCCGGGACCACCAGCCGGGTCGGAACCGGCCGCAGCAGGGCGGCGCGGAACCCGGTCTCGTCGAAGGGCAGAACGGTCTCCAGGCCGGCGCCGGCCGCCAGGGCGGTGCCCAGGCCGGTCACGAGGCCGCGCAGGTCGTGGCCGGGCAGGAGCGTCAGGACCCGCTCGTCCGCGGTCAGGGGCAGCGCGTCGAGATGGGCGGCGACCGCCGCCGCCAGCGCCGCGGCGGTGCGGTAGACCGGCCGGCCGGGATCGCCGCCCGCGAAGGTGACGAGGCCGCGGCCCGGCGCCGGCTCGACCACGCCCCGCTCCAGGGCCATCGCGTCGAGGCTGATCACGCCGTCCGGCACGCTCGGGCCGAAGGCCGCGAGGTAGCGCAGGGCGAAATGGCGCATGGCCGCGCGGGTGAGGTCCTCGGCGGGCCGGCGCGCGCCGCGGCGGCCCTCCGTCAGCACGGCCACGAGGCCCGCGGCCTCGATCCCGGCGGAGAGCTCCGCCTCGTCCCAGAGGGCGGGCATCGCGCAGGGCAGGTGGCCGGCCGCCTCGACGGCGAGGTGGGCGAGGGCCGATTCGGCACCGCCCGAATACCACAGCCCGATCCGGCTGCCGGCCGGGAGCCGCCACGCGGCGATCCCGCGGGCGAGCCGCCCGACGATCTCGGCGGCGGCCGCGTAGGTCCAGGTGATGGACGGGCGCCCGCACCACGCGACCCGGTCCCCCGAATCACGCAGGAGGGTGCGCTGCGGGCCCGCCAGGGCGGCGGCGAACAGGCGGGTCGCGAGACCGTCGGACAGGCGTCCGGACAGGACTCCGGACAGGCCGTCGGGCGCGTCCTCGGATCGCGCGGACGCGTCCGGTGCGGCGTCTTCCGCCCACTCCGCCACCGCCAACGCGCTCAAACCCGCCGCCCCCGCCGATCCTGCAGAACGCCTATCATCTCGGCCCGACAGGGTTAACCGACCGCTAAGAGCGGCCGCGCCGCCGATCGCTGCCGATCGCTGCCGGAGGGCGTCCGGAAGGCCTTCGGCGGCGTCCGGCGGCGCGGCCCGATCACGCGCTCGTGCCTCGCGGCCGCGCAACGTCGCGCTTGCGGCCGGGCGGATGGGAGCCTATCGGGGGCCGGGCGCGGTCGGGACGGTTGCGACAGCTTCCCCGGCCGCGGTGTCATGCCTTCGCCTCATTCGAGGGGAAAGGCAGGCCGCCCGGTCGCCGGGGAGAGGGATGCGCGCAGACGGCGCCCGTCCCGCCCGATGGCCGGACCGATTCATCCGGAGTTCCGGGCGGCGCGCCAACGCGGCGGGCAGCCGGACGCTCCGGCGGACCTGCCGCCAGGCCGGCTCCGCATCCTGCCAGCCACACCACGTCTCTTCCAAGGGGTCAGAGCCGATGTCCTTCACCCGCACCGCGACGCTCGCCCGCGCCGCCCTCCTCGGCCTCGCGGGCCTCGGCCTCGCGGCCGCGCCGGCCCTGGCGCAGCCGAAGAAGCCCGCCGCGCCCGCGCCGGCCGCCCCGGCGCCGACCGCCCCGGGCACCCCCGCGGCCAACACCCCGGCCGCCCAGACGGGCCCGCAGATCGTCGCGGTGAAGTCCGAGCCGAGCCAGGCCGACTGGACCAAGGTCTGCGGCAAGGACCAGGGTTCGGGCACCGACATCTGCTACACGACCCGCGACTTCGTGTCCGACCAGGGCCAGCCGGTGCTGGCCGTGGCGGTCTACGAGATGAAGAACGCCGCTCAGAAGCAGGAGGTGCGCGTGGTGCGCTACCTGCTGCCGCTCGGCCTGCTGCTGCAGCCGGGCATCCGCTTCAGCGTCGACGGCCAGGCGGCGACCGCCGGCCGCTTCGCGGTCTGCTTCCCGAACGGCTGCTTCGCCGAGGCCGGCGGCGTCGATGCCGGCGTGATCGCCGCGATGAAGAAGGGCACGACCCTGAACGTCTCGGTTCAGAACCAGACCCAGCGCGAGGTCACCTTCGCGGTGCCGCTGGCCGGCTTCGGCAAGGCCTTCGACGGCCCGGCCATCGACCCGAAGGTCCTCGAGGAACAGCAGAAGAAGCTCCAGGCGGAGCTGGAGAAGCGCTCCGAGGATATGCGCAAGAAGCTCGAGCAGCAGCAGGGCGCCGCCCCGGCCGCCGGCGCGGCCCCGGCGCCGGCCCCGGCCGCCAAGTAAGCGCCATCGACCCGCCGCGCGGCGGGTCCGTACCGGGGGCCGGGCCGCGAGGTCCGGCCCTTCGCGTTCGAGCCGCCCGGCGACGGGACCTAACGCGTCCCCGGGGTCGCCGAAGCCGGCTGGACGATCAGCACGCGCAGGTCCTGGTCGGGCACGTAGTCCCGGGCCTCCCAGCGGAACGTGGTCGGCCCGGTCTTCCGGATGTCCGTGCGGCAGAAGCTCACGACCGCCTCCGGGCTGCCCTTGTCGACCGTCAGGGTGAAGCGCCCGATCGGCGCGGCCCAGTTGCGCGCCGTGGTGACGATGTAGGGCACCACGGTCGCCCGCAGGGTGCCGCCGGGATCCGGCGCCTTCGCGTGCAGGCGCCGGATCGCCGCGAGCCCCGCCTCGTCCAGGCAGTAGGTCGCCCGGTAGGCCGCGCGAGACGCCGCCTTCGGCTCGAGCAGGTGGAAGCCGGTCACCGGCGCGTAGCTGTGCGTGATGCGGACCTCCTGCCCGGGCGGGAAGGTCTGGAGCCAGTGGAACTTGGCCTCGCCGCGCCACAGCCCCTCGGTCATCCGGTCCGGCGTGTCGGGGACGTCGGGGAAGAGCCCGGCCTTGACCAGCGCGGCCCATTCGGGCGCGCCGATCCGCTTGGCCGCCGCGCTGATCGCCTCGAAGCGCAGCGGGTTCAGCGGCAAGCCGTGACGGCGCAGCAGGTCCGTCACCTCGCGCTCGCCCACGAAGGCGCGCTCCTCCAGCTCGGGCTCGAGGGGCTTGCCGTCCACCGTGACGGTGAAGCCGACGAAGTTCGGGCTGTCGGGCCGGGGCAGCGCCAGGGCCGAGAAGCTGAGTTCCCGCCCGTCGATCGGCGGCAGCGGGAAGGCGATCCGGACCGTGCGCGCCTCCTGAACCTGATTGCGGAACAGGTAGGACACGTCGATCCGGTCGCGGGCGATCGACAGGTCCTCGCTCACCAGCGCGATCCCGGGCTCGCGCCGCAGGACGAGGCCGCCGGCATCGAGTTCGGCCGCGCTGTCGTTGGCGCGCGCCGTGCCCGTGAGCAGGCCAGCGAGCAGGCCAGCGCGCAGGAACGCGGCGGCGAAGCGGGGTTTGGCGACTATCGGGCGGGCTCGTCCGACGGCACGGGCCGTCGCGGCAGACGAGCGCCCGCCGCTTGCCAGGACCTTCACGGACCGGGCGCCTCAGTTCGTGGCGCGGTCGCGCATCCGGTACGCGCCGGCGGCGTCGCGCTCGAACATCTCGGCGATGCCGGCGTGGCGCAGGGCCTCGCCCGACGTGTCGGGCAGGAGGTTCTGCTCCGACACGTAGGCCACGTACTCGGTCTCGGCGTTCTCGGCGAGCAGGTGGTAGAATGGCTGGTCCTTGCGCGGCCGGACCTCCTCGGGGATCGACAGCCACCACTCCTCGGTGTTGTCGAACACCGGGTCGACGTCGAACACGACGCCCCGGAACGGGTAGATCCGGTGGCGCACCACGGCGCCGATCGCGAATTTCGCGGTTCTCAGTGTTACGTCCGACATGGTTCAACCCGTCCAGATCGGACAGATAGGTCCGATGACGGATCGTGTCACCCGGTCGCCGCGGAAGTCGGCGTTTCGGCGGCGCGGGCCAGACGGTCCCGGACGGCGATCGCCTCCGGCAGCGGCCGCCACGGGGCGGTCATCTCGGCGATGCGCCCGGCCGCGTCGAGGCGCCACTCGTCCATCCCGTCGAGCCGGTGCGGGCCGGCCGCCGCGCCGAAGAAGGCGGCGGCGTGCGCGGGGCCTTCCAGGATCGCGCGGCTCTCGAAGGCGTCGACCACCGGCCGGATCGCCGCCGTCCCGCGCACGGGCTCGGCGGCGAGCGGGGTGTTGAGCACGCCCCCCCCTCGGCCATCTGCGCCAGCATGGCGTCCCGGTCCTTCGCCGCCAGGACGGCCGCGAAGGCGCGAACGCGGGTCAGGTCCATCGGAGGTCTCCTACGGGATCCGGATGCCGAGCTCGGTCGCGATCGCCCGGGCGGTGGCCTCGCGCCGGGCCGTGATGTCGGCCGCCGCCGCCCGCACCCGCGCCACGGTGTCCGGGGAGGCCGTGTGGGGCGTGCCGCTGTCGAAAGGGGGCTCGGGGGCGTACTGGATGCCGAGCTGGATGGTCCGCGCGGCCTCCTCACCGCGCAGCGCGGCGGCGAGTTGCAGCGCCCCGTCGATGCCCGCGGTGACGCCGGCCGCGAACACCCAGGTGCGCCCGTCCGCGTCGCGGTCGATCACCACGCGCGCGTCCACCGGCTCGGCGCCGAAGAACGGCAGCAGGTGCACGGCGTTCCAGTAGGTCGTGGCCCGCCGCCCGACCAGCAGGCCGGCCGCGCCGAGGATCAGGGCGCCGGTGCAGACCGAGAGGACGTGGCCGGCCCCGGCCGCCTGGTCGCGGATCCAGCCGAGCACGGCCGGGTCCCGCATCAGGGCCTCCTGGCCCGTGCCGCCCGGGACGTGCAGCACGTCGAGCCGCGGGGCTTCCGCGAGCGTGGCATCCGGCAGCATCCGGAGGCCGCGGACGTCGCGGACGGGCTCCGGGCCCGGCGCGTAGACCCGGTAGGTGCTGTTGGGCACCCGGGACAGGACCTCGAACGGGCCGGTGAGGTCGATCTGGTCCAACCCCTCGAACAGGAGCGAGCCGATCTGCAGGTGGGTGTCGGGCGGGATCATGCCGGGCCTCCGTGGTGGACAGGGTGATCCTAGCGCGTCAGGATCTGGCCGAAATGCCAAAGAGCCCTCGTTTCTCGCCAGAGCCGCCGCGCCCGGTCGAGGTGCTGGCCTTCCCGTCGGTGCAGCTCCTCGACGTGGCCGGGCCGCTCCAGGTCTTCGCCACCGCCAACGAGCACGGCGGCGCCGGGATGCCCTACGCGCCGCGGGTGATCGCGGCCGGCGACCCGGGGCTCACCGCCTCGGCGGGCCTGCGGCTGGTCGCCGACCCATTGCCGGAACCCGAAGCGCCGGTGGACACGCTGGTGATCGCGGGCGGCCCCGGCGTCGTCGCGGCCTGCGACGACGCCGCCCTGGTGGCCTGGGTGCGGGCCCGGGCGGGCCGGGCCCGCCGGGTCGCTTCGGTCTGCACCGGCGCGTTCCTGCTCGGGGCGGCGGGGCTCCTCGACGGGCGGCGGGCCGTGACCCACTGGAAGCATTGCGGGGCGCTCGCCGCCCGCTACCGGCGCGCCCGGATCGAGCCCGACCCGATCTTCGTGCGCGACGGCCCGGTCTGGTCCTCGGCGGGGGTGACGGCGGGCATCGACCTGGCCCTGGCGCTGGTCGAGGAGGATCTCGGCCGCGCGACCGCGCTGACGGTGGCGCGCCACCTCGTGATGTTCCTCAAGCGCCCCGGCGGGCAGGCGCAGTTCAGCGCGGCGCTGGCCCTGCAGGCGGGCGAGGAGCGGTTCGGGCGGCTCCACGCCTACGTCGCCGAAAACCTGGCGGGCGACCTGTCGCTGCCGGCGCTGGCCGCGGCGGCCGGGATGAGCGCGCGCAGCCTGAGCCGGCACTATCACGCGGCGACCGGTCTGACCCCGGCCAGGGCCGTGGAGCGCCTGCGGGTGGAGGCGGCGCGGCGCGCGCTGGCCGAGACGGCGCAACCGGTCAAGCGCGTCGCCCGGACCTGCGGCTTCGGCTCCGAGGAGACGATGCGGCGCAGCTTCCTGCGGCACGTCGCGGCGACACCGCAGGAGTACCGGGCGCGGTTCGGCGGGTGATCACACGGTCTCGCGGCGTTCAAGAGCCGCCAGGATGGTCTCGCGCACGCCTTCAAGATGTTTGTGGATGTCCGCATTCGGGATGCGGAGGAGGGCGAAGCCGAGCGACTCAAGGATTTCGGTCCGCGCGGCATCCCGAGCGATCTCGGCGTCCGTCGAATGCGTCGCCCCGTCCACCTCGACGATGAGTCCGGCCTCGATGCAGGCGAAGTCGATGATGAATCGGTCGATCGGGTGCTGTCGGCGAAACTTCCAGTCGTTCAGGGCGCGGTTTCGCAGGACGCGCCAGAGCTTGGCTTCGGCCGAGGTTTGAGTGCGGCGCAGGTTGCGGGCCTGCGGGATTGACTTATTCACCGCCCGGCTCCGGCAGTTCGGCCGCTCATTCAGCGAATGATTTGGCCGTTCCGCTTGCGTGGGCCTGTCTCGACGAACCTCTCGGATCGGACGTCGACGCTGGCGGCAAAGCGCGACGCGCCCCCTCTCCCGTGCGGGAGAGGGTTGGGGTGAGGGTCGAGAAAGTCCAGGATAGGGCACGCCGTCGACGCGCGTGTAGGCACACGCCTTCTTCGGACAGACTTGATCCCTCACCCTGTCCCTCTCCCGCACGGGAGAGGGGACCCGCTCTTCATCCTGCCGCTGCTGTGCCGCACACGATGCGCCAATCGAGTAGTCCGCACGGGAAAGGCGTATCGCGGGCTCGGTAACCCTCACCCCAGCTTGTACACTGCCGCCAGCTCCGGGTCCTTCGCGGCCACGAGCTTCGCCAGGTCCACGATGACCTTGGCCTGCTTCCAGGTGGCGTCGTCCTGCATCTTGCCGTCGAGCATCACGGCGCCGGTGCCGTCCGGCATGGCCTCGACGATCCGCGCCGCGAAGGCCACCTCGGCCGGGTCCGGCGCGAAGACCCGCTTGGCGATCGCCACCTGGCTCGGGTGCAGCGTCCAGGCGCCGGCGCAGCCCATCAGGAAGGCGTTGCGGAACTGCGCCTCGCAGGCATCGCCGTCGGAGAAGTCGCCGAACGGGCCGTAGAAGGCCTTGATGCCGTTGGCCATGCAGGCGTCGACCATCCTGGCGATGGTGTAGTGCCAGAGGTCCTGCTGGGCGGTGGCGCGGGGGGCATCGCCGGAGGGATCGCTGAGCACCCGGTAATCCGGGTGGCCGCCACCGACCCGGGTGGTCTTCATGCCGCGCGACGCCGCGAGGTCCGCCGGCCCGAGGCTCATACCGTGCATCCGCGGCGAGGCCGACGCGATCGCGTCGACGTTGGCGACGCCCTCGGCGGTCTCCAGGATCGCGTGGACCAGGATCGGCTTCGTCACCCCGTGGCGCGCCTCGAGCTGGGCGAGCAGCTGGTCGATGTAGTGGATGTCCCACGGTCCCTCGACCTTGGGCACCATCACGACGTCGAGCTTGTCGCCGACCTCGGCCACGATCGTGAACAGGTCGTCCAAGATCCAGGGCGAGTTGAGGGCGTTGATCCGGGTCCAGAGGCCGGTGCCGGTGGCGGCGAAATCGGTGGCCTGGGCCATGGCGACGAAGCCCTTGCGGGCCGCCTCCTTCTGGTCGGCCGGGACCGCGTCCTCGAGGTTGCCCAGCACCACGTCGACGGTCCCGGCGAGATCCGGCACGCGGGCCCGGACCTTGTCGTTGTGGGGCGGCACGAAGTGGATCATCCGCTCCAGCCGCACCGGCAGTTCGCGGAACGGGGCCGGCGCGCCGGTGGCGAGGGGCTGGAAGAAGCGGCGGGGCAGTTTCATCGGGTGCCTCTTGTCAGGGCTGGCGTCTGAGCCCCGTTAAGGCAGCTTGGGCGGGCGCGTAAAGCCGCGCCGCGCGGAAGTGATCTCGGACTTTCGTGACGCTCGGGCTTCCGGCCCGGCGCGCCGCAGGGCCCGCGGAGCCTCAGCCCCGGCCGCCCCGGCGCCCGGCGAGGCCGATCCGGTTGAGGATGCCGCCGCCGTCGCCGCTGCCGGCCACCACCACGAGGCGCCGGACCTCGCCCCGCAGGAAGGCCTGCAGGAAGCGGTTGTAGTCGCGGAACGAGACGCAGCCGTTCGAGGCGCCGGGCTGCCGCAGCATGTAGGTGTGGGCCAGCAGGCCGTCGCGGCCGTGGATCGCGGCGCTGCCGCCCACCGGGTTGAGCCGGATCGCCCGGACCCCGTGGAACAGGCGCTCGCGCTCGGTCAGCGTGTAGGTGCCGGGCGGGGTCGAGCCGCGCATGCGCAGGTGGACGTAGCGCGGGTTGTCCATGTGCTCGCCGAGGCCGGAATGGGCCTCCAGCACCTCGCCGGAGGGCAGCGTCACCGTGCGGGCGGTGATGTCGTAGACGGCCGTTCCGGCCACCGAATCGGGCTCCGGGCTGATCCGGGTGCGCGGCGCCTCCTGCGGCAGGGCGTCCGGGCTGGCATAGGCCAGTGCCTGACGGGGCTCCTGGCGGCTGTCCTGGCGGTTGTCCTGGCGGTTGTCCTGAGACGGCGCCGCGGCGCCGACGCCGAACAGCTTCTCGAAGAAGGACGGCTCCTCGGCCATCGCGGCGCGGAACACGTCGCGGGTCCGGGGCAGGGCGCGGCTCGCCACCCGCGCGGGCGGCGCCGGTGCGCGCCGCAGCTCGGGCGGGCGGGCCACCGGCAGCGGCACGAGGGCGGGAACAGGGGCGGGGGCGAGGGCGGCGGGCGTGGGCTCGGCCGCGGCCATCCGGACCGGCGCCCCCGTCCCCTTCTCGCCGGTCCTCTCGCCGGTCCTGTCCGCGACTCTCTCGGCGACTTTCTCTGCAGCTTTGGCCTGGGCCATCCGGACCTGGGCGGCCCGCGCCCGCTCCGCCTGCGCGACCTGCCGGGCGATCTCCCGGACCGCCGGGGACGGGGCGGCGGCGGCGACCTGAAAGCCGGCGACCGGCGGGGTTTCGCCCCCGAAGGCCGTGGCGGTGCCGGCGCCCAGCGCCGGGCTCCGGTCGAGCATCCAGGCGAGGCTCGGCCGCGGCGCCGCCGCGGCCTGCGGGACCGGGACGGCGGCCGGCCCGGCCGCCGCGACGGACTCCGCCTCGGGGCGGGCCGGCCCCTGCGGGTGGCTGAACACGGCCCAGCCGGCGAGGCTCACGCCGGTGAGGGCGATGAGCGTCGTCAGCCGGGCGCGGCGACGGGCGCGCCGCATGGCGCTCGGGTAGGGCGCCCGGGTGCGGACGACCGGGTCGTAGGCGGTCTCGACGTAGCTGGGGCGCGGGGGCGCCGGTCGCCGGGTTTCCGCGCTCGGATACGCGGTCTGGAACGCGGCGAGGGACAACGCAGCCTGGGCCATTCGGGAACTCGCGTACGCGCTTCCCCTAGGCAGCCGCCGCCGTTCGCCCGCGAGAGCCGTTCTCGCGCACGTGGCCCGGGTCACCCGTCTGGGGAGGACATCAACCGTCCACCCCATTAAGCCGTGCTGTGGTTAATCTCCGCTAAAGAGACAGTTTCCGCGGGCGTTCCCGTGTTGGGACACAGCCTCAGGTGGCCCGATTCGGCGCGTCCCCGGCCGCGTCGGCCGCCGGCTCCATCGGCCCGTGCCGGCGCGCGACCAGCAGGCAGAGCAGGGCCACCGGCACGCCGATGAGGGACGTGCCGACGAAGAACCACGCGAACCCGGTCCACTCGATCACGAAGCCCGAGAACCCCGCGAGCAGGCTGCCGGGCAGGGCGCAGAGCGAGGTCAGCAGGGCGTACTGGCTCGCCGCGTGGGCGGTGGCCGAGAGCCGCGACATGTAGGTGATCAGCACGATCGACGCGAAGGCGTAGGCGAAGCCGTCGATCCCGACGGTCAGCGCGAAGGTCCAGAACGCCGCGCCGCCGTGGCCGCCGTGCCAGGCGAGGTAGGCCAGCGCGAGGTGGGAGGCCGAGGCCGTCACGGTGCCGATGAGCAGGCTCGCCATCATGCCGATCCGCGGGATGATGGCGCTCGCCAGGAAGGTGCCCCCGAGCGCGATCCAGAAGCCGAACAGCTTCGTCACCGTCGCGATGTCGGTGTTGGTGTAGCCGAGCGTCTTGAACAGCGGGATCGCCATGGCATTCGAGACGTAGCCGGGCATCCGGAAGCCCGCGACCAGCGCCAGCACCGGCAGGGCGAGCGGCCCGAGCCGGGCGAGGAGATCGCGGATCGGCGCCCAGACGGTCTCGACGAAGCCGCCGGTGGCGGGGGTCTCGGGGACGGGGGGTTCGGGCGCCAGCAGGGCCGCGACCGCGCCGGGTGCCATGAGCGCGGCCATGCACAGGTAGGCCACGCGCCAGCCATACGCGTCGGACAGGTAGAGCGCGCCGGCGCCGGCCGCGAGGTTGCCGATCCGGAAGCCGATCTCGGCCCAGGACGACATCAGCGCCTGCTGCTCGGGCGGCGCGGCGGTGATGCGCCAGCCGTCGATCACCACGTCCTGGGTGGCGCCCGCGACGCCGAGCGCCAGGGAGAACGCCACCGTCCAGGCGAGCCAGTGGGCCGGGTCGCCGAAGGCGACGCCCGCCAGCGCCAGGGCGACGAGGATCTGCGTGGCGACGATCCAGCCGCGGCGCCGCCCGAGCCAGCGGCCGATGAGCGGCGCGTCGTGGCGGTCGAGGAAGGGGGCCCAGAGGAACTTGAGCTTGTAGGCGATGGTGAGCTCGCTCATCAGCCCGATCGTGGCGAGCGGCACCTTCGCCTGGACGAGCCACGCCGACTGCGTCGCGTAGACGAGCAGGAACGGGATACCCTGCGCGAAGCCGAGCCCCAGCACCGCGGCGACGCGCCGGTCGGTGAACAGGGGCGTGAGGAAGGCGCCCGGCGCGGCCTTCACCGGCTCGGGCGCGCCGGTGATCGGCGCCGGGTCTGCCATCCACGCGTCTCCTCAAGCCGCCCCGCAGGATGAGGGGGCTCGCCGGGGCGCGACGCCCCCGCCCCTCACGCCGCCTTCTTCCCCCGCTCGGCGATCTTCACGAGACTGCGCAGCACCTCGGTGGCGGTCTTGAGCCGGGCCGGGACCGTGGTCAGCTCGCGCACGAACACCACGCTCATGTCGGGCCGCACCTTCGCGAACGACGCCTGCTCGGCGACGAAGGCCACGAGCCCCTGCGGGTTGGCGTACGACCGGTCGCGGAAATGGACCACCACGCCCTTCGGCCCGGCCTCGACCTTCTCGACGTTGGCCTTGAGGCACAGGATCTTGATCGTGCCGATCTTGAGGAGCTGCTCCACCTCCGGCGGCAGCGGCCCGAACCGGTCGATCAGCTCGGCACCGAAGCCCTCCATCTCGGCATCGTCCTGGATGGTGGCGAGCCGCCGGTAGAGCGCCAGCCGGACGCCCAGATCCTCGACGTAATCCTCCGGGATCGTGACCGGCGCGCCGAGCGCGATGGTCGGCGACCACGCCTCCTCGGGCACGTCCTCGATGCCGGCCTTGAGCGCGGTGACCGCGTCCTCCAGCATCTGCTGGTAGAGTTCGTAGCCGACCTCCTTGATGTGGCCCGACTGGGCGTCGCCGAGCAGGTTGCCGGCGCCGCGGATGTCGAGGTCGTGGGAGGCGAGCTGGAAGCCCGCGCCCAACGTGTCGAGGCTCTGGAGCACCTTGAGGCGCTGCTCGGCCTGGGCGGTGAGCTGGCGGTTCGCCGGGGTCGTGAACAGCGCGTAGGCGCGCGCCTTCGAGCGCCCGACCCGGCCGCGCAGCTGGTAGAGCTGCGCGAGGCCGAACATGTCGGCCCGGTGGACGATCAGCGTGTTGGCGGTGGGGATGTCGAGGCCGGATTCCACGATCGTGGTCGAGAGCAGGACGTCGAACTTGCCCTCGTAGAAGGCCGTCATCACGTCCTCGAGCTGGCCGGCCGCCATCTGGCCGTGGGCCACCGCGACCTTGATCTCGGGCATCTCGGCGTCGAGGAATTTCTTGACCTCGGCCAGATCCTCGATCCGCGGCACGACGTAGAAGGACTGGCCGCCGCGGTAGCGCTCGCGCAGCAGGGCCTCGCGGATGGTCAGCGGGTCGAACGGCGTCACGAAGGTGCGCACCACCAGCCGGTCGACCGGCGGGGTGGCGATGATCGAGAGCTCGCGAACCCCCGTCATGGCGAGCTGGAGCGTGCGCGGGATCGGCGTCGCCGAGAGCGTCAGCACGTGGACGTCCGCCTGGAGCGCCTTCAGCCGCTCCTTGTGGGCGACGCCGAAATGCTGCTCCTCGTCCACGATGATCAGGCCGAGATCCTTGAAGGCGATGTTCTTCGCCAAGAGGGCGTGGGTGCCGACCACGATGTCGACCGTGCCGGCGATGAGCCCGGCGCGGGTCTGCTTCATCTCCCCCGCCGAGACGAAGCGGGAGAGCTGCGCCACCTGGACCGGCAGCCCTTTGAAGCGCTCGGCGAAGGTCCGGTAGTGCTGGCGGGCCAGCAGCGTGGTCGGGACGATCACCGCCACCTGCTTGCCGGAGATCGCCGCCGCGAAGGCGGCGCGGAGCGCCACCTCGGTCTTGCCGAAGCCGACATCGCCGCAGACCAGCCGGTCCATCGGGCGGCCGGCATTGAGGTCGTCCAGCACCGCGTCGATGGCGTTGGCCTGATCCTCGGTCTCCTCGAACGGGAAGCGGGCGGCGAACTCGCCGTAGAGCCCCTCGGGCGCCTGCAGGGACGGGGCCTTCCGGACGAAGCGCTGGGCCGCGACCTTGATCAGCTCGCCCGCCATCTCGAGGATGCGGCGCTTCATCTTGGCCTTGCGGGCCTGCCACGCGCCGCCGCCGAGCCGGTCGAGGGCGACCTCGGAATCCTCCGAGCCGTAGCGGGTCAGGAGCTCGATATTCTCCACCGGCAGGAGCAGCAGGCCGCCGGTGTATTGCAGCTCCAGGCAATCGTGCGGGGCGCCGGCGGCGTGGATCGTCTTGAGGCCCACGAACCGGCCGATGCCGTGGTCGGCGTGGACCACGAGGTCGCCGGGCTGGAGCGCCTGCACCTCCAGGATCACGTCCTGGGGCCGCTTGGCCTTGCGCTTCTGGCGGACCAGCCTGTCGCCCAGGATATCGCCCTCGGAGACGACGGCGAGTTCGCCCGCGGTGAAGCCCGCCTCCAGGCCCCAGACGGCCACGGCCGCGTCGGTTCCGCGCTTGAGCGCGTAGACGTCGGTGAGCCGGGTGATCGCCACGGGCTTCCTCAGGCCGTGGTCGGTGAGCACGCCGCAGAGCCGGTCGCGGGACCCGTCGGACCAGGCTCCCAGGATCACGTGATGACCGGATCCCTGGAGATCGCGGATATGCGCCACCGCGGCGTCGAACACGCTGGCATTCTCGTCGGCCCGCTCGGGGGCGAAGCTCCGTCCGGCCTTGGCGCCGCAATCGATCACCGCGCGCTCGGACGATTCGGGCTGCGCGAACGGGGTCAGCCGCGCCACGGTGGCGGTGCCGATCCGCTCCTTCAGCTCGTTCGGCGTCAGGTAGAGGGCGCGGGGCGGCAGGGGCTTGTAGGGGGCGACGCCGGGCTGCGGCGTCTTCATCGCGCCCTCGCGGGCCTGGTAATAGTCCTGGACGAGCGCGATTCGCTCGGCGGCGGCGTCCTCCACCTGCGGGTCGAAGACCAGCGGCACGCCGCCGAGGTAGTCGAACAGCGTGTCGAGGTGGTCGTAGAACAGCGGCATCCAGTGCTCGAGGCCGGCGTAGCGCCGCCCCTCGCTCACCGTCTCGTAGAGCCGGTCGTCCCGGGTCGCCGCCCCGAAGCTCTGGATGTAGTTCTGGCGGAAGCGGCGGATGGTCTCCGTGGTGAGCTGGACCTCGCTCATCGGCATCAGGTCGAGCGAGCGGAGCTGCCCGGTTGTGCGCTGCGTCTCCGGGTCGAAGGCGCGGATCGATTCCAGCGTGTCGCCGAAGAAGTCGAGGCGGATCGGGGCCGGCAGGCCGGGGGGCGACAGGTCGAGGATGCCGCCGCGGACCGCGTACTCGCCGGTGTCGCGCACCGTCCCGGTGCGCAGGAAGCCGTTGGCCTCGACCCAGGCCACCACGTCGTCCATCGACACGACGTTGCCGATCGCCGCCGAGAACGCCTCCTTGGCGATGTGGGCGCGGGGCGGGACCCGCTGCACCAGGGCGTTGACCGTGGTGCAGAGGATGCGCGGGCGGTCCTCGGCCGAGCGGGTGCGGGCGAGGCGGGCGAGCGCCGTCATCCGGGCGGCGGCGACCGCCGTCGTCGGCGAGACCCGGTCGTAGGGCTGGCAGTCCCAGGCCGGCAGGCTCATCACGTCCATCTCGGGCGCGACGAAGCCGAGGGCCGCCTGGAAGGCCGCCGAGCGCCCGGAATCGCGCGCCACGTGGACCAGCACCGCCGGCGCGTCGACGGTGGGCGCCAGGGCGCGGGCGAGGTCGGCGAGCGCCAGCGCGTCGAAGCCCTCCGGGGCGTTCGCCAGGACCGGGCTGTCGCCGCGCTTCAGGGCGTCGATCGCCCGGGCGAGCGCGGAGGATTTCGGCAGCGCGAAGCGCGCGACCTGCGGCTTGGCGGCGGGGGGCTTCGGCTGAGGCTTGGCCATCGGGTCTTTCGCGGGAAATCCCGCCGGGCGCGTCAGGGGAGGAGGTCGGGTGGCGTTAGCCGATCGGGCCGCCGCGATAAAGCGTCCCCGCGGTCACGGCTGAACGCATCCTATATGGCGGTTCTGCCGCGGCATGGAACGGCTGTTCGGCCGCGCTTCGGGGACACGCATGGCCGGGCCCAGAGCACCTTGCGGATCAGCCTCTCCCAGGAAGGAAGAGCCGGCCCCATCGTCTTTGCGAGCGCAGCGAAGCGATCCAGCGGCGCCGCACCTTCGGACGTTGCGCTGCCCTGGGTCACGTCGCTGCGCTCGTGATGACGGAGCGCGCGGCATCGGCCGAGAGCTTCAATGGCCGAGAACTCCGATCGGATGAGACGGAAGCCCGCGGCTTACGCCCCTCAGGCGTCCGGCCCGACAATCTCCGCCAGCGCCGCCTCGACCCGGCCGCGGAAGAAGTCCGCGTTGGGCATGTGCTCGGTCATCGCGGCGGCGCGCGCCGTCGCCTGCCGCAGGATCTCGGCGCGGAGCGCCGGATCGGAGCGCTCCATCATCTCCAGCATGATGCGCACCACCAGCTCGGTGGCGATCGACCGGGCCGGGTGATCGTAGTTGGGCTTCGGTTCGTCCATCGCGGGCTCTCTCGACCGGTCGCTCTCAGGAGTGGATCGGCGCGTCGTGCCGGTGGAACGCCCGCACCCGCCGCCAGACCGACGTGTCGTAGTTCGTGGGCGTCTCGACCTCGCCGGTCAGCCACTTGAACAGGTCGCGGTCCGGCACCTCGATCAGCGCCTCGAACTGGTCGAGCTCCGCCTCCGACAGGTCGCCGATCTCGGCATCGGCGAAGCGGCCCATGATCAGGTCCATCTCGCGGATGCCCCGGTGCCAGGCGCGGTAGAGGAGGCGGCGGCGGCGCGGATCGAGGTCGGCGCTCGTGCGGGTGGTGCCGGACATGGATGTCGGACCTCGGCTCAGGGAATGGCAGGGCCTAGATAGGCGTCCGGGTCCGGCGGATCCAGAACGAGGCCGCGGCCGGGCGGGTTACAACCGGGGCGCGAGAGGCCAAAAACGAATTGCCTCCGGCGGGCGGTCCGTTATCTCGGGCTGCAACGCCCCGGACGGGGCGGCGAGCGGGAGTCCAACGATGCCGAAGGCGATCCGGGTCTACGAGTACGGCGGTCCCGAGGTGATGCGCTTCGAGGACGTGCCCCTGGCCGAGCCGGGCCCCGGGCAGATCCGGGTCAGGCAGGCCGCCATCGGCGTCAACTTCATCGACATCTACTTCCGCACCGGCGCCTACAAGTCCCCGCACATGCCCTACACCCCCGGCAAGGAGGGCGCCGGCACCGTCACGGCGGTGGGCGAGGGCGTGACCCAGTTCAAGGCCGGCGACCGGGTCGCCTACGGCTCGGTGGCGGACGGCTGCTACGCCGAGGAGCCGGTGATCCCGGCCTCGGCGGCCGTGCCGATCCCCGACGGGGTCGACGAGAAGACCGCCGCCGCCATGATGCTCAAGGGCCTGACCGTCGAGTACCTGCTGCACCGGACCTACGCGGTGAAGCCCGGCGACACGATCCTGTGGCAGGCCGCCGCCGGCGGCGTCGGCCTGATCGCGTGCCAGTGGGCCAAGCACCTCGGCGCCACCGTGATCGGCACCGCCGGCAGCCCCGAGAAGGCGGAGCTCGCCAAGCAGAACGGCTGCGACCACGTCATCCTCTACCGCGAGGAGGACGTGGCCAAGCGCGTGCGCGAGATCACCGGCGGCAAGGGCGTGCCGGTGGTCTACGACGGCGTCGGGCAGGCGACCCTGATGGGCTCCCTGGACAGCCTCGCGCCGCTCGGCCTGCTGGCGAGCTTCGGCTCGGCCTCCGGGGCGATCACCGGGCTCGACCTCGGCCTGCTGGCCCCGCGCGGCTCGCTCTACGTGACGCGCCCGACGCTCGCGACCTTCTCGTCGAACCGCGCCACCCTGGAGGAGGCGGCCGCCCGCCTGTTCAAGGTGGTCCGCGACGGCGCGGTGAAGATCGCGGTCAACGCCACCTACCCGCTGGCCGAGGCGCAGCAGGTGCACCGCGACCTCGCGGGCCGGGAGACCACCGGCTCGATCGTGATGCTGCCGTAGGGACCGACCGTGACGCCCGGCAACGCCGACCTGCTCCTCGTCGTCGACGTGCAGGTCGACTTCCTGCCGGGCGGGGCGCTCCCCGTCCCGGGGGGCGACGCGGTGATCGGCCCGATCAACGACCTCCAGCACCGCTTCCGGCACGTGGTGCTGATGCAGGACTGGCATCCGGCCGATCACGTCTCCTTCGCCGAGACCCATCCGGGGCGGGCCCCGTTCGAGACCGTGACGCTGCCCTACGGGCCGCAGGTGCTGTGGCCGCGCCACTGCGTCCAGGGCAGCCCCGGGGCCGCCTTCGCGCCGGACCTCGCCACCGACCGGGCGAGCCTGGTGGTGCGCAAGGGGCTGGATCCGCGGGTCGACAGCTACTCGGCCTTCCTGGAAGCCGACCGGGCCACGCGCACCGGCCTCGCCGGGGCGCTCCGGGAGCGCGGCATCACCCGCGTCGCGGTGTGCGGCCTCGCCACCGATTTCTGCGTCGCCTGGAGCGCGCTCGACGCGCGCGACGCGGGGTTCGACGTCCTCGTGGTGGCGGACGCGGTGCGCGGGATCGACGTGGACGGGTCGCTCGCGCGGGCCTGGGCGCGGATGGAGGCGGCGGGCGTCCGCCGGATCGCGGCGGCGGAGATCGGCTGAGGGCGTGCGGGGACCGGGAGGCGAACCGCCGCACGCCGCGCGGGAGACCGGCCCCGCGCCGACGCGTTGGCCCGACATCAGCATCCGACAGGAGCCTGCATGTCATCCAAGCACCCGAAGACCGACACGCCCACGGACGCCGACCTCAAGGGCAATCCCGGGATCGGCACCTCGAAGGGGATGAGCGGCGCCGACCCTGCGGATCTGCAGGCGGATTCGACCTTCGAGGGCGACGTCGACAACGAGACGAAGCTCGATGGCGGCATCGACCCCGACCACCGGCCGCGCAAGAACGCGTGACCGGATGCCCCTGCCGGTGCGGCCCGGGTCGATCTCAGCGACTGCGCGCCGGCGCCTTCGGCCGCTGCGGTGCGGGGGCTGCGGGCCTGGCGCTCGGGCCGCCTGCCGGAACGTAGACCTGGGCCGGGCTCGCGGTGTAGCCCCGGAGCTGGGCCGCGTTGGCGGCCCCGAAAGCGGATGTGCCGTCCGCGCGGGCGGCGCCCGCCGCGAGGGCCGATAGAAGCGCGGCGGCCAGGGCCAGGCGGGCGTGCTTCGGCATCGACAGGGTCCTTGTGTTCGCGCGGGCTCGAGAAACCCTGATCCGGACCGGATCGCTCCGCTCTGCGATCGACCCGGCCTTCCCGACGTGCGGAACCGCACAGGCGCCGTGTCGTGCATGACGGCGGCGGCTCCATCGCTTTCCGGTTGATGCTTCCCCACCGTCGTCGTTGCGAGTGGAGCGAGGCGATCCAGGGCCAGAGCCACGCTGACCGATGTCCTGCTGCCCTGGGTCACTTCGCTGCGCCCGTGATGACGGAGCGTGGGCCTGCCCCGGAGGCCGTGTCAGAGCGCCAGCCCGAGCTGGAGCGGCGCCTCCGGCGCGTCCTGCGCGAAGCCCGACAGCGACACCCCGATCAGCCGCGCGCTGCGGCGCAGGGGGAACAGGCCGGCGAGCAGGTCGAGGCCGATCCGCTCCAGGGCGGCCCGGTCGGCCACCGGCACGGCGAGGGACTTCGCCCGGGTGACCTGCGCGAAATCCGAGAACTTGAGCTTCAGGGTCACGGTCCGGGCGCGCATGCCCTTGGCGTCGGCGCCCGCCCAGACCTTGTCGAACAGCGGCGCCAGCCGGGCGGCCAGGACCTCGAAAGCGGCCGTGTCGTCCGAGAAGGTGGTCTCGGCGCCGATCGACTTGCGCACCCGGTGGGCGCGCACCGGCCGCGCGTCGATGCCCCGGGCGACCGCGTGGTAGTAGGCGCCCGCGGAGCCGAAGGTCTCGCGCAGGCGCTCCGGCGTCCAGGCGCGCAGATCCGCCCCGGTCTCGATCCCGAGCCGCTTCATCTTCGCCTCGGTGACCGGGCCGACGCCGTGGAACCGGCCGATCGGCAGCGCCGCCACGAAGTCCGGCCCCATGGCGGGGGTGATGACGAACAGGGCGTCGGGCTTGCGGTGGTCGGACGCCACCTTGGCGAGGAACTTGTTGTACGAGACCCCGGCCGAGGCGACGAGCCCGGTGCGCTCCAGGATCTCGGCCCGGATCGCCTTCGCCACGGCCGTCGCCGTCGGGAGGCCCTGGAGGTTCTCGGTGACGTCGAGATAGGCCTCGTCGAGGGCCACCGGCTCGATGATGGCCGTGTGCCGGGCGAAGACCGCCCGGATCTCCTCGGAGACCGCCCGGTAGACCTCGAAGCGCGGCTTCACGAACAGCAGGTCCGGGCACAGCCGCCGCGCGGTGGCCGACGGCATGGCGGAGCGGACACCGAATTTTCGGGCCTCGTAGCTCGCAGCGGCCACCACCCCGCGCTCCCGGGAGCCGCCGACCGCCAGCGGCCGGCCGCGCAGCGATGGGTCGTCGCGCTGCTCCACGGAGGCGTAGAACGCGTCCATGTCGATGTGGATGATCTTTCGGAGCGCGACCTCCGGATCCATCGCCGCCTCGGGTCCCGACCAAGTTCCTGATCTGTTCCGAAAGACCGCGCGGGGCGGGCGGGGTCAAGCCGCGCCGGACGCGGCGTCAACAGGAGTCCGGTCCGCGCCCGTCGCGAGAGCAGCGAAGCGACGAGAGGGCAGTGCGACGTCCCCGAGCGCAGCGCATCCCTGGATTGCTTCGCTGCGCTCGCAAAGACGGGGTCTGCCGTCAGGCGACGCTGCCGTAGAGGTCGTAGGCTTCGGCCCGGTCGATCTTCACCGTGACGATGTCGCCGACCCGCACCGGGCGCCGGAACGCGGCGTGGACATTGCCGTCGATCTCCGGCGCGTCGGCCTTGGACCGGCCCCGCGCCACCCCGCCCTCGACGGAATCGACGATGACGGGCAGCCGCTTGCCGACCTTGGCCCGCTGCAGCCGGAGCGCGATGCCGTTCTGGGTCTCCATGAACCGGCGCTTGCGCTCGGCCTTCACCGCTGGCGGCACGAGGTCGCCCAGCGCGTTGGCGGTGGCGCCGGCCACCGGCTCGTACTCGAAGCAGCCGACCCGATCGAGCTTGGCCTCCTGCAGCCAAGCGAGCAGCTCCTCGAACTCGGCCTCGGTCTCGCCGGGGAAGCCGACGATGAAGGTCGAGCGGATCGCGAGGTCCGGGCAGATCTGCCGCCAGCTGCGGATCCGGTCGAGCTGGCGCTCCTGGTTGCCGGGGCGGCGCATGCGCTTGAGCACGGAGGGGCTCGCGTGCTGGAGCGGCATGTCGAGGTAGGGGAGCACCTTGCCCTCGGCCATCAGCGGGATGACCTCGTCCACGTGCGGGTAGGGGTAGACGTAGTGCAACCGCACCCAGGCGCCGAGCTCGCCGAGTTCCCGGGTCAGGTCGTAGAACTTCGCCCGGACCTGCCGGTCGCGCCACGGGCTCTCGCTGTAGCGGATGTCGACGCCGTAGGCGCTGGTGTCCTGGCTGACGACCAGCAGCTCCTTCACGCCGGCCTTCACCAGCTTCTCGGCCTCGCGCAGCACGTCGGCGGCAGGGCGGCTGACGAGGTTTCCGCGCAAGCTCGGGATGATGCAGAAGCTGCAGCGGTTGCTGCACCCCTCCGAGATCTTCAGGTAGGCGTAGTGGCGCGGGGTGAGCTTGATCCCCTGCGGCGGCACGAGGTCGAGGAATGGGTCGTGGGCCGGCGGCACCGCCTCGTGGACGGCCGCCACCACCGACTCGTAGGCCTGGGGCCCGGTCACCGCCAGGAGGTCGGGGTACTTCTCGCGGATCTCCTCCGGCTGCGCGCCCATGCAGCCAGTGACGATGACGCGGCCGTTCTCCGCCATGGCCTCGCCGATGGCCGAGAGCGACTCCGCCTTGGCGGAATCGAGGAAGCCGCAGGTGTTGACGATCACCACGTCGGCGCCGTCGTGCCGCCGGGCCAGCTCGTAGCCCTCGGCGCGCAGATGGGTGAGGATCCGCTCGGAATCGACCAGCGCCTTCGGGCATCCCAGCGAGACGAACGAGATTTTCGGGGCGGCGCCGAGAGCGGGGCCGCGGGGAGCGGGCGTGGCGGTCATGGCATTCGGGTCGGACAGTCCGGCGGGGCGATCGGCCGCCCGGCGCACGGGACCAGGATTTCGGGGTCGCGCTCCTATACAGGCTCCCGCGCCTCCGCGCGAGGCCGGCCGCCGCAGGGGTGCCCGGCCCTGCGCGCGAGCCTGAGCCTAGGCGCAGATCCTATCGTTACGGCAGAGCTTTGCGGCGGTCTCCTCAGACCCCACATCAGGATTGGGCGGCGCGGCCCTGCGCCCCGGACACGGCCCGCCCGCGCGCGGCGGCGGGGCCTGCGTGGAACTGCCGCTTCCCCCGCGGCATCGCCTGTGCGACGGCAGCGCACGACGCACAGCTCGAGGATGGCGGCCCCGAACCCGGTCATGTGGACCCGAGAGATCCCCTTCATCGATCCCGTCGCGGCGGCGGCGCGGCTGCGAGCCCTGCCCGGGCTCGCCTTCCTCGACAGCGCCATGCGGCACGACCCGCTGGGGCGGCACTCGATCGTGGCCGCCGACCCGTTCGCGCGGTTCCGCTACCGCGACGGGCGCGCGACCCTCGACGGGCGGCCGGTGGCGGGCGGCCCGATGGCCGCGCTCCGGGCCTGCCTCGAACCCTACCGGCTCGAGGCAGGCCCGGAGCCGTTCCCCGGCGGGGCGATCGGGTACCTCGCCTACGACCTCGGCGCGGCGCTGGAGCGGGTGGCGCCGCCCGCCCGGCGGGCGGGGCTCACCGACGACATCGCGCTGAACCTCTACGACACCGCGCTGGTCGTCGACCACGCCGCCGGCACGGGCCGGCTCGTCGCCACGGGTTTCCCCGAGACCGCGCCGGACGCGCGGCGGGCCCGCGCGGAGGCGCGGCTCGCCCGCTTCGCCGACCTGCTCGGCGGCGCGGAGCCGCCGGTCCCGGCCCCCGCCCGGCCGGCCCAGCCGCTCGCGTGGCGCTCGAACTTCGACCGCCAAAGCTATGAAGAAGCAGTCGAAAAGGTCCGCACCTACATCCGGGCCGGCGACATCTACCAGGCCAACATCGCCCAGCGCTTCGTCGCCGACCTGCCGGCCGGCTTCGACCCGTTCGCCCTCTACCGGCGGCTGCGCGAGACCAACCCGGCGACCTTCGGGGCCTACCTGGAACAGGAGGGCCTGACCGTCGCCTCGTCCTCGCCGGAGCGGTTCATCCGCCTCGACGGGCGGCACGTGGAGACGCGCCCGATCAAGGGCACCGCCCGCCGCCTCGACGACCCGGCGGCCGACCGGGCGGCGGCCGAGGCGCTCCAGGCCAGCGTCAAGGAGCGGGCCGAGAACGTCATGATCGTCGACCTGCTGCGCAACGACCTGTCGCGGGTCTGCCGGCCGGGCACCGTCGCCGTGCCGACCCTGTGCGGCCTGGAGACCTACGCCAACGTCCACCATCTGGTGTCGGTGGTGACCGGCGACCTCCGCGACGGGCTCGACGCCCTCGACCTCCTGGAAGGGACCTTCCCGGGCGGCTCGATCACGGGCGCGCCGAAGATCCGCGCCATGGACATCATCACGGAGATCGAGGGCGACGCGCGGGAACTCTACTGCGGCGCCATCGGCCGGATCGGCTTCGACGGGGCGCTCGACACGTCGATCGCGATCCGCACCGTGTTCATGGACGACCGGCAGGCGGTCCTGCAGGCCGGGGGCGGGGTGACGCTGCTGTCGGAGCCCGGCCCGGAATACGACGAGACCCTGGCCAAGGCCGCCCGCGTGTTCGAGGCCTTCGCATGATCCTCGTCCTCGACAATTACGACTCGTTCGTCTTCAACGTCGTCCGTTACCTGGAGGAGCTCGGCGAGACGGTCCGGGTCGTGCGCAACGACGCGCTGGACGTCCCCGGCATCCGGGCGCTGGAGCCGGAGGCCCTGGTGGTCTCGCCCGGGCCCTGCACCCCCGCGGAGGCCGGGATCTCCCTGCCGGCGATCCGCGACCTGTCGGGCGCGGTGCCGATCCTCGGCGTCTGCCTCGGCCATCAGGCGATCGGCGCGGCCTTCGGCGGCACGGTCGCGCGGGCACAGCGCCCCCTCCACGGGCAGATGACGCCGATCGCCCATACCGGCGAGCGCCTGTTTTCCGGAATCCCGGCGCCGATGCCGGTCGGGCGCTACCACTCGCTGGTCGTGAATCCCGGCCCCGACATGGAAAGACACCTCTCGGTCGACGCGGTCTCGCAGGAGGGGGAGGTGATGGCGCTGTCGCACCGGACCCACCCGACCTACGGCATCCAGTTCCACCCGGAATCGGTCCTGACCGAGGGCGGCCACGCCCTGTTCGCCAATTTCCTGGATCTCGCCCGCGCGTGGCGGGATAGGCCGGAGGGGCGCCGCGATGCTGTGGCGTGACGGGGCGCTTCTGCCCGGAACCACGGCTCCGCTCGACCACACCGACCGCGGCCTGACGCTCGGCGACGGCCTGTTCGACACCGCACTGGCGCTCGGCGGCCGCGTCGCCTTCGAGGACGCCCATATCGCCCGGCTCGTGGCCTCCGCGGAGACGCTGGGGATCCCCGCCGAACCCGAGCGGATCCGTGCGGCCATGCGGGACCTCGCGGGTCAGGGGGAGCGGCTCGCGATCCGGACCACGCTGACGCGCGGCTCCGGCCCGCGCGGCCTGAGGCCGCCGGACGCGCCGAACCCGACCCTGTTCGCCACCGCGGCCGCGAGCGCCAGGGCCGCGTCCTTCGCGCCCCTGCGCCTGTGGCCGACGGCCATCGCCCGCAACGACACCTCCCCCGCCGCCCGCCTGAAGACGCTGGGCTATCTCGACGCGGTGCTGGCCGCCCGCGAGGCCGCCGCCGCGGGGTTCGACGAGGCGCTGTTCCGCAACACCCGGGGCCGCGTCGCCTGCGCGGGCACCGGCAATCTCTTCGCCCTGTTCGGCGCCAATCTGGTGACGCCCCCGCTCGGGGACGGCGTGCTCGCCGGCATCGTGCGGGCGGAGGTGCTGGGTCTCGCCGCCGGATGCGGGCTGCGGGCCGAGGAACGGTCGCTCGGCCTGCCCGATCTCCTCGGCGCGGAGGCCGTGTTCCTGACCAACTCCCTGCGGCTCCTGGCCCCCGTGACGGCCATCGGCGACACGGCCTTCCCGAGCGCCGGCCCGGGCGCCGGCCATCCGGCGGTGACCCGCCTCGTGGCGGCCCTGCGCGCCCGCGTGGCGCAGGCCTGCGGCGTCACGGAGGACGCGGTCGCGTGACCGAGGGAGCGATCGAGGCGTCAATCGAGACTTGGCGGCGCCGGCTGCGCTACGCGCTCGCGGCGACCTACGGGTTCATCGGCGTGGTCCACCTCGTGGCGACCGACGCGATGCTGCCGCTCATGCCCGACTGGGTGCCGCAGCCGCGGCTCGTCATCCTGGCGACCGGCCTGTGCGAGATCGCGGGCGCGGTCGGCCTCCTCACCGGGCGGTTCCGCCGGGCGGCCGCGCTCGGCCTCGCCCTCTACGCGGTCTGCGTCTACCCGGCGAACCTCAAGCACGCGTTCGAGCACGTCCACGTCGAGGGCATCCCGGATTCCTGGTGGTACCACGGGCCGCGGCTCGCGTTTCAGCCGGTCTTCGTCTGGGCGGCGCTCTGGGCCGGCGGCCTGATCGACTGGCCGTTCGGCGGCCGCCGCGGGTCCGGACAGGGCGCGACCGAGATCTCCGGTGATCCGGCACGGCCGCCGAAAGGTCCGGATCCCGACGCGCCGGCAACCATCCGCGAACCTTGATCACAGGATCCCGGGATCCCCGGATCCCGGCAGGCTTTGATCCCAGGATCCTGGCCGATCGACCGGCCGGAAGCCGCCGCGCGGGCCGGAAGACCGGTCGGCCCGGCGGCGATACGGGCGGACGACATGCCGAAGCGCCGCGACCCGGGCCGATCGCCCCCGCCTCCGCCGGACGCGGTGCCGGAGACCGTGCCGGACCGCGACGCGGTGGAGCGCGCCCTGGAAACGGTCCTCGACCGCCTGCGCCCGAAGCCGGGCGGCGCACCGCGGGGCAGCCGGAAGCCGCGCCCGGACGGGGCGGGCGGCTGAGCCCCGAAAGGTTCCTCCACAGGGCGAAGATATCGCCCGGATACGGCCGGCCGGACCGGAGTTCCCCGGAGGACGCCGCCGAACATGGCGCGTGGACCCCAGCGGAGACAGACCGAATGGCCAAGCAGAAGACGCTGCAGGACGCCTTCTACGAGACCCTGAAGGACGTCTACTACGCCGAGAAGCAGTCGGTGAAAGCCCTCAAGAAATCCGCCAAGGCGGCGGAGCACGACGAGCTGCGCCAGGCCTTCGAGACCCACGCCGAGGAGAGCGCCCAGCAGGTGGAGCGCCTGACGCAGGTCTTCGAGATCATCGGCAAGCCGGCCCGGGCCAAGACCTGCGAGGCGATGCAGGGCATCGTCTCGGAGATGGAGGAGGATCTCGACGACTTCGCCGACAGCCCGGCCGCCGACGCGGTGCTGGCCGCCTGCGCCCAGGCGGTGGAGCACTACGAGATCGCCCGCTACGGCACCCTGAAGACCTGGGCGGCCCAGCTCGGCTACGCGGACGCCGCCCAGCTCCTGGACGAGACCCTGCAGGAGGAGAAGCGGACCGACGCGCTGCTCTCGAAGATCGCCGAGTCGATCAACGCCGCGGGCGAGCCCGGCGGGGCGGAGCCGGACGCGGAGCCGTCGAAGGGCCGGGGGAAGAAGGCCGCCTGACCGCGCACCGGCCGCGCGGGCGGGCCGGCGCCTCCGGGCGCCGGTTCGCCGCCGCCCCGCGGGGGCGTCAGTTCGCCGTCAGTTCGACTTCTCGATGGCGCTCAGCGGCGTCCAGTAGCAGCGATCCTGCGTGTCCTTCAGGGCGAGGCAGCCGTAGCTCATCGTCCGGGACTCGAGCCGGACCTCCTCGCCGGGCTTGAACGACCGGCACTCGCCGCTGGCGAGGCTGCCCTGCAGCAGCTGGCCGAACCCGGACTCGTCGCCCGCCATGACCAGCTTGAACAGGCGGTCCGTGACCTCCTGGGTGTGGCAGCCGAACCGCTCCTGGAGGATCGTCTCGGCCGCGGCGGGCCGGGACAGGGCGGCGGTGACGGCGAGGGCGGCGAGGACGGGCAGGGTGAAGCGCATGCGCGGAACATATCCGCGCGCCGCGACGTGTCGAGCCCTCGCCGCGCGGGGGCGCCGCGGAGGATCGCCGCGGAGGATCGCCGCGAAGGCAGCCGCGAAGGCAGCCGGCCCGGTCGGGCGGCGCGTCCGGGCGAGAGCCGATCCGCGCTACCCGGCGACGGGCCTGACCACGACGTCCTCGGCGTAGACGAGGGTTGCCATGACACCGGACCGGATCCGATCGAAGACCGCGTCGAGATCCCCCACGCTCTGCATCAGCACGGCGCACGAGAGGGCGACGATCTGCGGGGTGCGCTCCGTCCCTTCGGCGAGGAACTCGCGGATCGCGTCGACGAGGGACGCGGTGGCGTCCGCCTCCTCGGTGGCACCGAGGACGTGCAGGCAATCCTGCCGCAGGGACACGAGATCGCCGTCCACGACCGAGACCCATTGCCGGTCGTGATCGTAGATGAGCCAGCGCACCGACCCCGCCGCCACGGGGGCCAGTCCCGCGAGGTAGCGCCGAGCGGCCGCGTCGTCGAACATGGCACGGGTTTAACGCCCGACCGCCGGAACGCCAACGCGTCGGATCACCGTTTCGGAGCCCGACGGATCCGCCGCGACGAGCCGGCATCTCAGGCCGCGAGCGAGCGGGCAGGGCGGGGCGGCCTGACAGCGCCGCTACGCCTGTCCCGCCGCCTCGTCGCGCTTGGCCGCCCGCCACGCCGCCTCCATGGCGGCGAGGTCGGAGCGGCCGAGGGCGCCCCCGGACGCCGCGAGATGGCGCGCCATGGCGGCGAAGCGGCGCTCGAACTTGGCGGTGCCGTCGCGCAGGGCCGTCTCCGGGTCGATCCCGGCGTGCCGCGCGAGGTTCGCCACCGAGAACAGGAGGTCGCCGATCTCCTCGGACAGGGCCTCCGGGTCGCCCGCCGCCAGGGCCTCGGCGACCTCGTCGGTCTCCTCGCGGACCTTGTCGACGACCTGGGCGGCGTCGTCCCAGTCGAAGCCGTAGGCGGCCGCCCGCCGGGAGATCTTCTCCGCCCGGGCGAGGGCCGGCAGCGCCAGCGCGACGCCGTCGAGGGGGTCGGGCGCCGGGTCCGGCGCGAGCCCCGCGTCCCGCCGCTCCGCCTGCCGGGCCGCCCGCTCCTGCGCCTTGATCGCCGCCCACTGGGCCTCGACCGCCGCGGGGTCGCGCAGGGGCGAGCCGGCAGGCAGGGGCGCGCCGTCCGGGGTGAAGACGTGGGGGTGGCGCCGGACCAGCTTGTCGCCGATGGCGCGGGCCACGTCGTCGAACGCGAAGGCGCCCCGCTCCTCGGCCATGCGGGCGTGGAACACCACCTGGAGCAGCAGGTCGCCGAGCTCGTCGCGCAGGTCGCCGAGGTCCCCCCGCGCCACCGCGTCGGCGACCTCGTAGGCCTCCTCGATCGTGTAGGGCACGATGGTGGCGAAGCTCTGCGCCACGTCCCAGGGGCAGCCGGCGACGGGATCGCGCAGGGTCGCCATCAGGCGCAGGAGCCGGCCCAGGGGCGCCTCCGCGGCGGGATCGGCGTCCCGCCCCCCGCTCGCCCCGGACCGGCCCGCCTCGCGTGTCTCGCTCATGCGGACGGGGTTAGCGCACGGCGCGGCGCAGGGAAATGCGTCTCGCGGATCGCCGGTCCTCAGCGCCGGGCCTCAGACCCGGCGGGGGTCGCGCTCGCGTACCCGCTCGGCCTGCAGGCCGTTCAGGTAGCCGGTGAGGCGGCCGCTGACCGCCGGGTCGGCGCACTGCACCCAGAGCGGCGCCGGGAGGGCGCGGACGGGCAGGCGCAGCAGGAAGGCCTCGGCCGAGAGGGCCGCCTCCCGCTCGGAGGCGGCGGCCAGGAGGCGCGCCCCCGCCTGCGTGCCGATCAGGATCGCGATCGTGCTCATGGCAGCTCTCCCGGCAGCTCGCTCGGCCGCGCTCTCGGCCGCACTCTCGGCCTCTCCGGGCCGCGCCCGTGCGGGACAACGGCGCGCGGGCCGCGGGCGTTGCACGGCGCGCCGATCCGCGCGGGTTCCGTCGGGGCCCTCAGCTCGTCGGTCGGACGCAGAGCGGCTCCCGGGCCAGCGCCAGGGTGAACGACCACAGGATCCGGCCGAGGGAATCGGTCAGCACCGCCCCGGTCAGGAGCATGTTGGCGGCGGTCCGGCACAGGTCGCGGGCGCGGCGGATCGCCGCCTCCGCGTCGTCCGCCTCCAGGCGGTCGCTGGCGAAGGCGAGGCCGCAGCGGCCGTCCGCGTGCTCGAGGGTGCGTCGGAGGTGATAGGCCGGCATCGCTTGGACCCACGCGAGGCGAATCACCGGCCGCCCGCGGCGCGGGCGGGAGCGGCTGGCCAAGCTAGCGGCCCGGCGCGGGCCCGCGACTGATCCAGATCAAGCCGACGCGCATCCGCCGCTGCCCGGTCACGTCCCGGTGTCGCAGGCTGTCGCAGGGTACGCCCGCCGCCGCCGGCCGCTGCGGGAGGTCCGCGCGAGGCCGTGCCGGGTCTTGTTCCAGCGCAGCGGCGCCCGGACCAGCTCGATCAGCGCCAGCCACGCGGCGAGGCTGACCAGCAGGAAGTAGACCGGCATCCACGGGACCGACCGGGCGAGGTCCCCCCAGCCGCGCCGGGCGCAGCCGACGAGGGCGGGCAGGACCAGGGCGGCGAGCCCCGTCCCGAACAGCGTGATGGCGAGCCCCGTGGAGAGGTTGTCCAGGAAGACGGGGGCGGCCGGGATGTCCCGGACCAGGAAGGACCACGCCGCCGCGGCGAGGCAGGCCGGGTAGGCGAGCGCCGAGACCACCGTCCCGGGGACCAGGGCGGCGGCGCAGAGCGTCTCCAGGCCGCCGAGCCTGCGGGCGTTGGCCAGCGGGTGCCGCCCGTGGGTGAGGCTCGTCTGGACCAGGCCCTTCAGCCAGCGGGTGCGCTGGCCGAGCCAGGGCCCGAGGCGGGCCGGCGCCTCCTCGAAGGTAGGGCTGGGAAGGTCGCCGACGGTGTAGCCCGCCAGCGCGAGGCGCAGGCCGAGATCCGCGTCTTCGGTTACGTTGTGGGCGTCCCAGCCGTGCAGAGCCCGCACCACGACGGTGCGCAGGTGCATCGAGGTGCCGCCCAGCGGGACCGGCAGGCCGCAGCGGGCGAAGGCCGGGTTCAGCACGTCGAACAGCCCGGCATATTCGAGGGCGAAGGCACGGGCGAGGCGCGAATCGCCGGCATTGTCGATCACGAGCCGCCCCTGGAGGCAGGCGGTCCGCGCGGGCAGGCGCGCGAACAGGGCGGCCGCCAGCCGCAGTTGCCCGGGATCGGGCACGTCCTCGGCGTCGTAGACCGTGATCAGGGTGCCGCGGGCCAGCGGCAGCGCGGCGTTGAGCGCCCGCGGCTTGGTGCGCGGGCCGCCCGGCGGCACCGTGATCACCTCGAACCGGGCCGGGAGGGTGTCGCGGGGGAGGGCCGCGGCGGTCTCCGCGTCGTCCGCCTCGAGCAGCAGCTTGATGTCGAGCTTGGCGGCCGGATAGTCGAGGGCGGAGAGCGCCCTGAGCAGGTCCGGCACCACCGCCGCCTCGCGGTGGAGGGGGACGAGGATCGTGTAGACTGGCAGGTCGGCCTCGGCGAGGGGCACCACCGCCTCCGCGGCGACCGGTGCCGCGATGGCGAGGGCCGCGATCCGCAGGGTCGCCATGGCCAGGAACAGGACCTGCCCGGCCGTCATCACCGCGCGCGCCAGCGGGGCCGGCAGCGCCGCGCACAGGCAGAGCGCGGCGGTCCCGCCGAGGGCGAGGACCAGCAGCCAGCGGAAGGCCGGCTCGGGGGCGGCCGCCCACTCGGGGCCGTGCCGCCGCAGGTCGTGCGCCGCGTGATCCGCCACCTGCCCGGGCACGGACGCGAACACGGCCTCGCGCAGGCGGGTAGGGCTGGTGATCGCCGGCACGGCGGCGTGGCCAGCGGCGCGGCCGGCGGCGTCGAGGAGGTCCGCGATCGCCCGCCCGCGGGGCGCCAGGACCCAGGGCGCCACCGCGCCGGGCGCCAGCGGCGCGAGGCCGGCCACGAGGCTGTCGGGGAAGCGCAGGCCCAGGCCGAACGGGATCGGGCCGTCGAGGTAGGGGGCGCCGAGCGCCCGGGCCAGGGCCGCGTAGTAGGCCGATTCCGCGATCAGGCCGGCATTCATCAGCGCGGTCGCCGCGTCGGTCCCGGCCGCGGTCGCCGCGGCGGCGGCCCGGACCAGCAGCCGCGCGTCGACGCCCTCGTCCAGCAGGAAGGCGATCTCCGGCGGCAGGCCCTCCGGCCCCGCGGGCGGGCGCTGGAACGACACGCCGCGCGCTCCCCCGGCGGCCCGAGGACGTGGTAGAGGAGGGGGGTGAGCCAGTCCCCGCCCCCGCGCTCCGAGAGGAGCACCGCCCCGTCCCCGTCGTCAAGAGGCGATAGGACAGCCATCCCATCCCGGATCGCGGCGGCCGCGGTCGCGGCGCTCCTCGCGGGGCCGGCCGCCGCCGCGGCGCCCCCGGCCGCGCCGGCCACGGGCGTCACCGCCACCCCCGCCGTCACGATCCCGGATTTCTGGAACCCGCGCAGCCGGGGCGAGCGGATCGAGGCGCCGCAGACCGGCCGGGCGGTCCGCTTCCTCACGGACGACGAGTTCCCGCCGCTGCACTTCGCCGGCCCCGACGGCAACCCGACGGGCTTCGTGGTCGAGCTCGCCCGGGCGGTCTGCGAGAAGCTGACGATCACCTGCACGGTGCAGGCGCGCCGCTTCGACACCCTGCTCGACGCCCTCGACGGCAAGCAGGGCGACGTGGTCGCGGCCGCCATCCCGCTGACCGCGTCCCTGCGGTCGCGATTCCTGGCGACGCGGCCGTATTTCCGCTGGCCGGCGCGCTTCGCGGCCCGGGCCGACAAGGGCCTGCCGGTCCCCTCCGCGGCGGCGCTCGCCGGCCGCAGCGTCGGGGTCATCGCCGGCAGCGCCCACGCGGCCTACCTCAAGGCGTTCTTCCCGAAGGCCGTGCCGAAGGACTTCACCGATCTCACGGCGGCCGAGAGCGCGCTCAAGCGCGGCGAGATCGACTACCTGTTCGCCGACGGCCTCAACCTCGCCCTGTTCGTCGGCGGCCAGGACGCGGAGAGTTGCTGCGCGCTCACCGGCGGCGACTACCTCGAGAACCGCTATTTCGGGGAGGGGATCGGCCTGATCACCCGCCAGGAGGACGCCGCCCTCTCCCGGGCGCTGGACGACGCGCTCCAGCGGGTCTGGGACGACGGCAAGTACACCGAGCTGTACCTGCGGTTCTTCCCCGTCAGCCCGTTCTGAGGGCTTTCGTCGCCAGCAGGAATGGGGATCCTGCTGCCGGGCTTCGGTTGTCGGACGGCACGCGGACGGCACCGTGGCGGATCTGCTCGAGCGGGCGGTGGCGAAGGCGCGACCCGTCCCCGGATCTCCAGGACGAGAGCGCGCGGCTCATGCTGGCCTTCGCGGGGGACGAGGCCCCGGTTTACCGGTTCACCCCGGAGGAAGAGGCGGAGCTCGACGAATCCGGGGCCGCCGAGGCGCGCGGCGATCGCGCCACCGATGCGGAGATCCGCGCCATCTGGGCCAAGGTTCGGCGCCGAGAGCCTGTTCGACTCGGGACTTCCCCTCCTCGCCCTCATCCTGAGGTGCCGCGCAGCGGCCTCGCAGGAGAGCTCCAGCCAGCGCAGCGGTCACTGGAGGGCTCCTTCGAGGCCTCCGCTGCGCTGCGGCACCTCAGGATGAGGGCGAGATTCGGAGATCCGGGATTCGCGACTCGGCCTGGCACGCGCAGGAAGCCGAGCGGATCGGGCGTGCGTCTGCCAACCCGAAACCGGCCCACACTGTCATAGGCCGCACGCACTGGCCTCACGCGCGAGCCCGCGATGGAACCCCGCATTGCACCTCCGGGCGTTCCGCTCCGATGCGAACCGCTCTAGGGTGCGCGCTCCCCAACGCGTTCAGCCCTGAAGATCGTCTCCAACGACATGCCCGCCGCTCCCCCAGCCCTGACCCTCGACGCCGACGTGATCGAGGCCGCCGCCAACGCCGCCGCCTGGCCCTTCGAGGAGGCGCGCAAGCTCGTGGCGCGGCTGGAGAAATCCGGCAAGACCGAGGTGCTGTTCGAGACCGGCTACGGCCCGTCGGGCCTGCCGCATATCGGCACGTTCGGCGAGGTCGCCCGCACCTCCATGGTGCGCCACGCCTTCCGGGTGCTCACCCGCGACGCGGCTCCGACCCGGCTGATCGCCTTCTCGGACGACATGGACGGGCTGCGCAAGGTTCCCGACAACGTCCCGAACCGGGAGATGCTGGCCGCGCACCTCAACCAGCCGCTCACCCGCGTGCCGGACCCGTTCGGCACCCACGACAGCTTCGGCGCGCACAACAACGCCGAGTTGCGCCGCTTCCTCGACGCCTTCGGCTTCAGTTACGAGTTCCGCTCGGCGACCGAGTGCTACCGCGCGGGCGTGTTCGACGCGACGCTGCTGCGCGTGCTGGAGCGCTACGATTCCGTGATGGAGATCATGCTGCCGTCGCTGCGGGCCGAGCGCTCGGCGAGCTACTCGCCGTTCCTGCCGCTCCACCCGGTCACCGGCCACGTGATGCAGGTGCCGATCGACGAGGTGAGGGCGGAGAGCGGCACGATCGTGTGGCGCGATCCCGCCACGGGCGAGCGCTACGAGACTCCGGTGACCGGCGGCCACGCCAAGCTGCAGTGGAAGCCCGACTGGGCGATGCGCTGGGTGGCGCTCGGCGTCGATTACGAGATGGCCGGCAAGGACCTGATCGATTCGGTCAAGCTCTCGGCCAAGATCGCCCGGGCGCTCGGCGGCGAGCCGCCGGAGGGCTTCAACTACGAGCTGTTCCTCGACGAGAAGGGCCAGAAGATCTCCAAGTCGAAGGGCAACGGCCTGACGATCGACGCGTGGCTCACCTACGGCACGCCGGAATCGCTCGCCCTGTTCATGTACAACAAGCCGCGCGAGGCCAAGCGCCTGTTCTTCGACGTGATCCCCCGGCACGTCGACGAGTATATCGGCTTCCTCGACCGCTACGCCGGCCAGGACGCGAAGCTGCGGCTGGGCAACCCGGTCTGGCACCTCCACGCCGGCAACCCGCCGGAGCCCGAGAAGGTCGAAGGCGCGAGCCTGACCCTCGCGATGCTGCTCAACCTCGCCGCGGTGGCCAACACCGAGGACCCGGCGGTGCTGTGGGGCTTCATCCGCCGCTACGCGCCGCAGACCGGGCCGGAGACCCATCCGGGCCTCGACCGGCTGGTGAAGCACGCCCTGAAGTTCTTCTCGGACTTCGTGCGGCCGGCCAAGACCTACCGGGCGCCGACGCCCGAGGAGCGGGCCGCCCTGGAGGACCTGTCGGAGACGCTCGGGGACCATGCCGGCTCGACCGACCCGGAGGCCCTGCAGGCGGCGGTCTACGAGGTCGGCCGGCGCCACTTCCCCGACACGTCCGGCAAGGCCAAAAGCCCGGACGGGCGGCCCGGCGTGTCGCAGGCGTGGTTCACGAGCCTCTACAACGTGCTGTTCGGCGAGGCGCGCGGACCCCGGTTCGGCTCCTTCGTGGCCCTCTACGGCGTCGACGAGACCCGGGGCCTGATCGCCTCGGCGCTGTCGGGGGCGCTGGTCGCCGAGCACGAAGCCTTCGCGGCCGGCAAGGCCGCCCCGGTCGCGTGAGGGCGCAATGATCGTCGACGATCTCGCCGCGCTGGAGGCGCTCTACAGCGCGCCCCTGGCACCCGCCTCGACGGTGAAGGTGGCGGCCGCGATCACGCCGGACTACGCGGCGCTGATCGCGGCCTCGCCCTTCGCGGTGCTGGCGACCGCCGGTCCCGAGGGGCTCGATTGCAGCCCGCGCGGGGACCGGCCGGGCTTCGTGCGGGTCGCCGACCCGCGCACGCTGATCCTGCCCGACCGGCGGGGCAACAACCGGATCGACTCGCTCCGCAACGTCGTGCGCGACCCGCGGGTGGCGCTGCTGTTCCTGATCCCGGGATCCGGCACGACGCTGCGGGTGAACGGCCGGGCGGTGATCTCGGCCGACCCGGACCTGCTCGCCTCGTTCCGGGTCGACGGCCACGCGCCGCGCACCGCCCTCGTGATCACCGTCGCGGAGGTGTACTTCCAGTGCGCCCGGGCGATCATCCGGGCCGGGCTGTGGGATCCGGAAGCCCGCGTCGACCCGGGAAGCCTGCCGACGCCGGGGGCGATCCTGGCGGCGCTGACCGCGGGCGAGGTCGGCGGCCAGCGCTACGACGCGGAATGGCCGGAGCGGGCGGCCAAGTCGATGTGGTGAGGGTGGCGTCCTCGACATCCCCGTCCTTGCGGGCGGAGCGGAGCGATCCGGTGTCGCGCCACCTTCGGGGATGTCGCGCCGCCCTGGGTCGCTTCGCTGCGCTCGCGATGACGGAGCGTCACCTCATCCCACCAGCGCGAGATCCCGCGTCTCGGTGTCGGGGATGACGTCGACCTCGACCTTGAGGCGCTGCTTGCCCGAGCCGCTGACGATGCCGTCGACCGGCGCCACGTCGCCGTAATCGCGGCCGCGGGCCACCACGATGTGGTCGTCCCGCACCGCGACGCCGTTGGTCGGGTCGAGGCCGAGCCAGCCGGTGCCGCACCAGACCGCCACCCAGGCGTGGCTCGCATCCGCCCCGCGCAGGCGCGGGCGGCCGGGCGGCGGCACCGTGCGCAGGTAGCCGCTGACATAGGCCGCGGGCAGGCCCATGCCGCGCAGGGCCGCGATCATCACGTGGGCGAAGTCCTGGCAGACCCCGGCCCGGAGCGCGAAGGAGTCGGCGAGCGGCGTCGAGACGGTGGTGGCCTTGGAATCGAAGCGGAAATCCCGGCCGATCCGCAGCATCAGGTCGTGGGCCGCCCCGTAGGCGCTGCGGCCGGCGGCGAAGCTCGGCCGCGCGTAGTCGGTGATCGCGGGCAGCAGCGGCACCCGGCCGCTCGGGAACAGGAAATGCACCGGCGCCCGGCCGCCGAGGTCGCGCCCGGCGAGAACGGCGTCGCGGACCCGCTCCCAGGCCATCCCGGATTCGGGCGGCGGCGGGGCCGGGCGCTCGACCCGCACGGTGGAGAGCGCCTCGACGCTGAAGGTGGTGTGGGGCGTCTCCAGGGTGATCGCCACCGCGTCGATCCCGAGATAGTCGCGCCGCATCACCGCGCGGGCGGGGCTCGGGTCGATCGTGACCGCGCTCGCCAGCACGCTCTGGCCCTCGCAATCCTGCGGCTTGAGCCGCAGGGTGCAGCGGGCGAAGTGCACCGGCCGGCCGTAGCGGTAGGCGGTGCGGTGGCGCAGCGTGTAGATCACGCGAGCCCCGTCAGCTTCTCGGGGCGCAGCGCGTTCGGCCCGGTGGGGAAATAGCGGGCCGCGATGCCGTCGGCGAGGCGCTCGAGGTCGGTCGCGAGCGCGGTCAGGCGCACGGCGTCGAAATCCGCGGCCTCGCCGCTGCGCAACTCCGCCAGGATCCGGGTCGCGAGGCGGCAATGGGGCTCGGGGATCCCGTCCGCGGCGAGCGCCGGCAGGTCGGCGAGGTGCCGGGTGATCGCCTCCGCCTGGAAGGCGATCGAGCGCGGGTTGTAGGGGTCGAGCAGCACCATGTCGCGCACGGGGTCGAGGGCCGCCCCCTGCAGGTAGCGCCGCCCGTAGCTGATCTGCGAATCGCACAGGGACAGCATCACCCCGAGGCAGCCGGGGGTCGCCTCGTCGTTGGCGAAGGCCAGCGCGAAGGCGCCGGTGTTGATCGCCCGCTCGATCCGCCGCCCGAGCTCGATGAAGTGCCAGCCCTCGGCGCGGCTCATGTTCTCGTGGGTGAGGCCGGCGAGCGCCGCGAGCTGGCTCAGGGCCCGCTCGGCCCGGCCCGCGAGCTGCGACTCGGTGAAGGCCCGCTCGGTGTTGAGGGACAGGAACTCGTTCAGGTCGGCGAGCACCCGCCACGCCTCGCCCGACAGGCGGGCGCGGAGCGCGGCGGCGTTGCGGCGGGCCGCGATGATGTGGGACCGGGCCGAGCCCGGCCGGTCGCGCCCGGCCAGCGCCTCCTGGGCGAGGCGGGCGGTCGGCAGGTCGGCGGCCGCGATGGCGCCCCACTCGTGCAGCAGCGCCCGGAGCGCCAGGGCCGCCGGCGTGTCGAGGGCGCCCGAGATGTCGGTCCCGACGGCGTCGCCGACGCTGCGCAGGTGGGCCAGCACCAGCCGGATCACCGCCTCGCCGCGCTCCAGGTAGCGGCCGAGCCAGAACAGGCCGTCGGCGGCCCGGGCGGGAAGGTGCCCGCCGACCCGCCGCACCCGCGGCGCCGCCTGCGTGCCGATCAGGGGCGCGGCGACCGGCTCCTCGGACAGGACCCAGACGTCGGCGGAGCGGATGCCGAGCCGCAGCTCGATCGGGTCGACGTCCTCGCGCTCCGAGACCCGGCAGAAGCCGCCGGGCATGACCTGCCAGCCGAGGGGCGTCCGCGCGGCGAAGACGCGGACCACGAAGGGGCGGGGCGTCAGGAACAGGCCGTCCGGGCCGCGCTCCCAGCCCGGCATCGTCGAGAGCGGCGCCGCCTCCTGGGCGACGTAGTCGAAGGGCCGGTCGCGCAGGGCCGCCACGACCCGCTCGCGCTCGGCTGCCAGGACCGGGCCGGCCAGGATCGCGTCGCGCCCCGCCCCGCGCTGGGGCGTGGCGGCCGGGCGCAGGATCAGGCTGTCGAGGTTGGCCCGCGCGTGCGCCAGGCCCTCGAGGTCGCCGCACCACCACGTGCGCGGATGGCCGAGCCGCAGGGGCTCGCCGAGGACGCGCCGGGCGATGCCGTCGAGGTAGGGGGCGAGGGCGGCCGACTCGACGAGCCCCGCGCCCGGCATGTTGGCCATCACCAGGGAGCCGTTGCGCAGGGCGTCGAGGATGCCGGGCACGCCGAGGCGCGAGGCCGGGTTCAGCTCCAGGGGGTCGAGGAAGTCGGCGTCGATCCGCCGCCACAGGGCGTCGGCCCGCTTCAGGCCCGAGACGGTGCGCACGTGCAGGCGCCCGTCGCGCATGACGAGGTCGTCGCCCTCCACCAGCATCAGGCCGAGGTAGCGGGCGAGCGCCGCCTGCTCGACGTAGGTGCTGCTGTAGGGGCCGGAGGTCAGCAGGCAGATCCGCGGGTCGGCGCGCTCCGCCCCCAGCGCCAGCCCGTCGCGGAACGCCTGGAAGAAGGCCGGCAGGCGCTCGACGTGGAGGTCCTGGAAGAAGTCCGGGAAGGTCCGGGCCAGGACCATGCGGTTCTCCAGCGCCCAGCCGAGGCCCGAGGGCGCCTGGGTCCGGTCGGCGAGCACCTGCCAGCGCCCGTCCGGTCCCCGGCCGAGATCGGCCGCGTAGAGCTTGAGGTAGTGGCCGCCGGGGGGCGCGACCCCGTGGAGCGGGTGCAGGAACTCGGGCGTGCCGGCCACGATCGCGGCGGGGAGAAGCCCCTCGGCGACCAGCCGGCCCTCGCCGTAGGCGTCGGCGAGGATCGCCTCCATCAGCTCCGCGCGCTGGACGATGCCGGCGCTGAGCGCCGCCCATTCCGGCCCCTCGATCACCAGGGGCAGGCAGCCCAGCGGCCAGGGGTGCTCGCGCTGGTCGCCGGCGATGCGGAACGAGATGCCCGCGTCCCGGATGTGCCGCTCCGCCGCGACGAACCGGGCCATGATCTCCGGCTCGGTGAGGCCGCCGAGACGGTCGAGCAGGCGCGGCCACGCCCCGCGGGGCGCGCCGTCGGCGCCCAGGAACTCGTCCGGCCGGCCGGGGGCGGGGCGGTAGCCCGCGCTCCAGCGGGCGACGCGCTCGCGCGCGCCCTCCGGCCGCTCGGCCCGGCCGCGGCTGCCCGCGAGCGCCGCCTCCATCACGGATCCCGGGTCATCGCGGCTCGCGGATCCACGCAGCGTGGACGACGACGCGGCCGCAGAGCGGAGCGCGGGTCCCTCTCCCGCACGGGAGCGGGGGCGGGGGCGGGGGCGCGTCGCGCTCTGTCGACCGCGCCGGTGTCCGCCCCGGATGTCCGAACATCGCGGGTCATTGCGGGGCCGGCGTCCGCAGGTCGAGGGTCAGCGGGAACTCGGCGCTCGATTCCGGGCGGGGCATCTCCAGCCGGCCCGGCGTGTGGCCGTTCGGCTGGAACCGGGCGAGGCGCCGCCCCTCCGCCTCGTAGGCGTTGACCGGGTGGGTCTCGTAGTTGCGCCCGCCCGGATGGGCGACGTGGTAGCGGCAGCCGCCGAGGGAGCGGCCGCTCCAGGCGTCGAGGATGTCGAAGGTCAGCGGCGAGTGCGCGGGGATCGTCGGATGCAGGGAGGAGGCCGGCTGCCACGCCTTGAAGCGCAGGCCCGCCACGGCCTCGCCGCCGCGGCCGGTGGAGGTCATGGGCAGGCGGCGGCCGTTGCAGGCGATGACGTGCCGCTCGGGCACGAAGCCCTCGACCCTGACCTGCAGCCGCTCGACCGAGCTGTCCACGAAGCGCACGGTGCCCCCGCTGGTCCCTTCCTCGCCCATCACGTGCCAGGGCTCCAGCGCCTGGCGGAGTTCCATCCGGACCCCGCCCTGCTCGACCGTGCCGAAGACCGGGAACCGGAACAGGGCCTGCGCCTCGAAGGCGACCGGATCGAAATCGTACCCCGCCGCCCGGAGATCCTCCAGCACCGCGAGGAAGTCGGACCAGAGGAAATGCGGCAGCATGAACCGATCGTGGAGGTTCGTGCCCCAGCGGACACAGCCGCCGGTCTGCGGCTCGCGCCACAGCCACGCCACGAGGGCGCGGAGCAGGAGCTGCTGCGCGAGGCTCATCCGCGCGTCCGGCGGCATCTCGAAGGCGCGGAACTCCAGGAGGCCGAGGCGCCCGGTCGGCCCGTCCGGCGAGTAGAGCTTGTCGATGCAGATCTCGGCCCGGTGGGTGTTGCCGGTGACGTCGACGAGGATGTTGCGGAAGATCCGGTCGACGAGCCAGCGCGGGATGTTGGGCGCGTCCGGAGCCGGCACCTGGGCCAGCGCGATCTCCAGCTCGTAGAGCCCGTCGTGGCGGGCCTCGTCCATGCGCGGCGCCTGGCTCGTGGGCCCGATATAGAGGCCCGAGAACAGGTACGAGAGCGCGGGGTGGCGCTGCCAGTAGAGCACGAGGCTCTTGAGCAGGTCGGGCCGGCGCAGGAACGGGGAATCGTCCGGCGTGACGCCGCCCATGACCACGTGGTTGCCGCCGCCGGTGCCGGTGTGGCGCCCGTCGGTCATGAACTTTTCCGCGCCGAGCCGGGTCTGGCGGGCCTCGGCGTAGAGGTCGGTGGTGATGGCGACCGCCTCCCGCCACGAGGCGGCCGGGTGGACGTTCACCTCGATCACGCCGGGATCGGGCGTCACCTTGATGACGCCGATCCGCGGGTCGTAGGGCGGCTCGTAGCCCTCGAGGTGGATCGGCAGCTTCAGCGCGGCGGCGGCGGCCTCGAGGTGGCCGGCGAGTTCGAGATACTCGTCGGCGCGCTGCACCGGCGGCATGAACACCCGCACCACCCCGTCGCGGGGCTCGAACGACAGGGCCGTGCGCACCGCCACGCCGGTGACGCCGGCGCCGTTGACCACCGCGGCGCCGGGGTGTCCGTCGGGGAGGGCGGCGCGGGGCTCCAGGGGATCCTGCGGCTGGTAGTAAGGATAGTGCTCCGGCGGCACGTAGGGCAGGGACGACAGCGGCAGGCGGAAGCCCACCGGCGAGTCCCCCGGCACCAAGAAGGCGGCGCCGCGCCGGAAGTCCCACTTCTCCGAGATCCAGACGCGGTCGGCCTCGCCGCCCTTGCCGGTGGGCAGGCTCGCCAGCGGCAGGACGTAGCCGGCCGCCTCCCCGAGGCCCCGCGCGTAGACCCGCCTGATCCGGGCGTCGAACTCCACCGAGCCCGACTTGGCGTCGGCCGGCGTGACGTTGACCGGCAGCTCCGCGGACTTCCGCTCCCAGAGCTCCCCGTCCTCGAAGGCCGGGAAGACGTAGTCGGCGAGGCCGAGGCGGCGGGCCAGCGCGTCGGCGAGCGCCTCGGCCTGCGCGATGGTGGCGTGCCCCGCCTCCCCGGCGGCCACCTCCGGCGCGATCAGGTCCGGATCGCGCCAGATCGGCTTGCCGTCCTTGCGCCAGTAGAGCGCGAAGGCCCAGCGGGGCAGGCTCTCGCCGGGATACCACTTGCCCTGACCGTAATGGAGCAGCCCCCCCGGGCCGAACCGGTCGCGCAGGCGCCGGATCAGCCGGTCGGCGAGCCCGCGCTTGGTCGGGCCGACGGCCGCGATGTTCCACTCGGGCGATTCGAAATCGTCCACCGCCACGAAGGTTGGCTCGCCGCCCATGGTCAGCCGCACGTCCTGCGCGGCGAGGTCGGCGTCGACCCGCTCGCCCAGCGCGTCCATGGCGGCCCAGACGTCCTCCGAGAACGGCTTGGTGATCCGCGGCGTCTCGGCGACGCGGGTGATCGTCATCGCGAAGTCGAAGGTGGTCTTGGCCGGCTCCATCGCCCCCGAGATCGGCGCGGCGGAGTGGTAGTGCGGCGTCGCGGCGAGCGGGATGTGGCCCTCGCCGGTGAGCAGGCCCGATGTGGCGTCCATGCCGACCCAGCCGGCGCCCGGCAGGTAGACCTCGGCCCAGGCGTGCAGGTCGGTGAAGTCCGCCGACGCGCCGGTCGGCCCGTCGACCGCGGTCGTGTCGGGCACGAGCTGGATCAGGTAGCCGGAGACGAACCGGGCGGCGAGGCCGATCCGGCGCAGCACCTGCACGAGCAGCCACGCCGAGTCGCGGCAGGAGCCGCTCTTCAGCCGCAGGGTCTCGGCGGGGGTCTGCACGCCCGGCTCCATGCGGACGCCGTAGGCGGTCTCCCGGGCGATCAGGCCGTTCAGCGCCACCAGGAACTGGACCGTGCTGGTCTCCTCCGGGAGACGGGCCAGCAGCGCCTCCATCTCGGGACAATCCGCGTCGACGGGCGTGAGATACGGGGCCAGCTCCCCGGCGAGGGCGGGGTCGTACGCGAAGGGCCGGACCTGGGCGTAGTCCTCCACGAAGAAGTCGAACGGGTTGATCACCGCCATGTCGGCCGTGAGGTCGACCTCGATCCTCAGCTCGTCGGTCTTCTCGGGGAAGACCAGGCGGGCGAGCCAGTTGCCGCTCGGATCCTGTTGCCAGTTCAGGAAGTGGTTGGCGGGCGTCACCGTGAGCGCGTAGGCCGGGACCTTGGTACGGGCGTGGGGGGCCGGGCGCAGGCGGATCACCTGGGGCCCCAGGCTGATCGGCCGGTCGTAGCGGTAATGCGTGACGTGGTGCAGGGCGGCTCTGATCGACACGATGGCTCCGTCGGAAGGATCGAACGCGGTCGCGCTGCCGGTCCCTGGCGCCGGCGCCCACCGCACGGTTATGCGACACGGATCGCGCAACAAGCAATTTCCGTGCGTCGCCCGTCCGTCCGGGGCGCTGGCAGGAACTTTGCCGCCCGGCCCCGCTTGACCGGCAGGTGGGCCGGCCGCCGGCCCGGGACCGCGCGATGAAGATCTTCCAGTGCCAGGCCTGCGACCAGCCGGTCACCTTCGAGGCGACCGCCTGCGAGAGCTGCGCGCGGCCGCTGGGCTACGCCTGCGCGGTCCACGAGGTCTCGGCGCTGGAGCCGCAGGGGCTCTCGGCCCACCCGCTGATGGGCGGCGCGCAGATCTTCCACGCCTACGCGGATCCCGGCCGGCGCTACCGGCTGTGCAACAACGCCCTCGCGCAGGCCTGCAACTGGCTGGTGCCGGAGGACAGCCCCGACATCTACTGCACCGCCTGCCGCCACAACCGCGTGGTGCCGGACCTGTCGCAGCCCTGGAACCTCGCCCGCTGGCGCCAGATCGAGGCGGCCAAGCACCGGCTGTTCTACTCGCTGCTGCGCCTGGAACTGCCGCTCGCCACCCGCGCCCAGTACACGGACGGGCTGGCCTTCGACTTCCTGGTCGACCCGTCCGAGAGCGTCTCCGGCGGGCCGCCGGTGCTGACGGGCCACATCAACGGCCTGATCACCATGAACATCGCCGAGGCCGACGACGTCGAGCGGGAGCGCCGCCGGATCCTGTTCGGCGAGCATTACCGCACGCTGCTCGGCCATTTCCGGCACGAGATCGGGCATTACTTCTGGTACCTGCTGGTGCTGAACAGCCCCGACTGGGACGCCTTCCGGGCGCTGTTCGGCGACGAGCGCCGCGACTACGTCCAGGCGCTGCAGGACCACTACGCGAGGGGCGCCCCCGCCGACTGGGACGAAGCCTACGTCTCGGCCTACGCCACGGCCCATCCGTGGGAGGATTTCGCCGAGACCTTCGCGCATTACCTGCACATCGTCGACACGGTGGAGACCGCCTCGACCTTCGAGCTGCACGTGCGCCCGCGCCTGCGCCAGCGGGGGCCTTCCGGGCCGCAGGCGCCGACCGTGATCGACTTCGACCCGTACAACACGGCCGACCTCGACCGGCTGATCGCCGCGTGGCTGCCGCTCACCTACGCGATCAACTCGCTGTCCCACAGCATGGGCCAGCCGGCGCTCTACCCGTTCAAGCTGACGCCCGCGGTCATCGCCAAGCTCGCCTTCGTGCACGAGCGGGTCTACGCCTCCCGCACCGGCACCCTGCCGGATGCCGGCGCGGCGGGCGCCGAGATGCTCCGCGCGGTGATCCTGGGTCTGCGCCAGAAGGTGGCGGCGCCGACGGCGTGAGGGTGGCGGTCGCGGCAGACACAACGTCTCGACGCGATGACGGTCGGAGGAGCGCCTCACGCCCCCCCGTGCCGCTCCGCGAAGGCGCGGAACGCCGCGAGCGTCTCGGCGCTGACGTGGTGCTCGATCCCCTCCGCGTCCCGCCGCGCGGTCTCGGGACTCACGCCCAGCGCGCACAGGAAGCGCTCGACGATGCGGTGGCGCTCCCGGGCCTGGGCGGCGAGCCGGCGGCCGGCCTCGGTCAGGAACACGCCGCGATAGGGCCGCTGCTGGACGAACCCGTCCTCGCACAGGCGCTTCAGCATCTTGGCGACGGTCGGCTGCGCCACGCCGAGCCGGGCCGCGATGTCCACCTGCCGCGCCTCGCCGCCGTCGCCGATCAGGTCGTCGATCAGCTCGACGTAATCCTCCACGAGTTCCGAGCGCCGGGCCTCGCGGGCCTGGCGGAAGCTCTCCACGTGGCGCTCGGGATCGACCAGCGCGGTCTCGGGCGAGCCCGGCTCGGACGGTTCCTGCATCGGCTCTCCCCCACCGCGGCTCGCGCGGGCCGCCCCGACCCCTGTCTAGCAAACACCGCCACCTCGAGGGGAGTCCCGCGGGGCCGATACCGGCGGCCGCTGCCAGCCCCTTGAATCCAACCCCTTGAATCCTGGCCGCGAACCCTGAATATAGCCTCCGCTATATCTTTGAGGAGAGGGTTCGAGCATGGTGGCGCCGAACGCCGCGACGGCCCCCGGGCGCGCCGCGCCCGGGGCGATGAGCCGGCGGACCGAGGGCGCGATCCGCGACGTCCTCGACGGCCGTCCCGGCGGCCGGGCCCGGTTCCTGCTGTTCGCCGGCCCCGCCGTGACGGCGTCGATCGCCTACATGGACCCGGGCAATTTCGCGACCAACATCCAGGCCGGCGCCCGCTACGGCTACGGCCTGCTCTGGGTGGTGCTGCTCGCGAACCTGACGGCGATGCTGTTCCAGGCCTTGTCGGCCAAGCTCGGCATCGTCACGGGCAAGAACCTCGCCGAGCACTGCCGGGACGCGACGACGCGGCCGGTGCGCCTCGCCCTGTGGGGCATCAGCGAGGTCGCCGCCATGGCGACCGACCTCGCGGAGTTCCTCGGCGGCGCGATCGGCCTGTCGCTGCTCACCGGCATGCCGCTCATGGCCGGCATGGCGATCACCGCGGTGGTCACCTACGCGATCCTGCTCCTGGAGCACGAGGGCTTCCGGCCGCTGGAGATCGCCATCGGCGCGATGGTCGGCACGATCGGCCTCTGCTACGCGGTCGAGCTCCTGATCGCGCCCGTGGCCTGGGGCGAGGCCGCCAAGGGCCTCGTCACCCCGCGGATCCCGGACGCGCAGGCGCTCACCATCGCGGTCGGGATCATCGGCGCCACCGTGATGCCGCACGCGCTGTTCCTGCATTCGGGCCTGACCCAGGGCCGGGGCAATCCCCGCACCGAGGCCGACCGGCGCCTGCTGGTCCGCTACTCGAACCGCGAGGTGGTGGTGGCGCTGCTGCTGGCGGGCCTCGTCAACATGGCGATGGTGATCATGGCGGCGGCCGCCTTCCACGTCGGCCACAGCGAGGTGGCGGAGATTGGCGAGGCCTACCGCACCCTGACGCCGCTCCTCGGGCCCGCCGCGGGGGCGGCCTTCCTGGTGTCGCTGCTCGCCTCCGGGATCTCCTCCTCGGTGGTGGGCACGCTCGCCGGGCAATTGGTGATGCAGGGCTTCACCGGCTGGCGCATCCCGCTCCTCGTCCGCCGGCTCGTGACCATGCTGCCGGCCTTCGCGGTGGTGGCGATCGGCGTCGACCCGACGCAGGCGCTGGTCCTGTCGCAGGTGGTGCTGTCACTCGCCCTGCCGGTGCCGATGGTGGCCCTGGTGGTGTTCACCCGGCGCCGCAGCGTGATGGGCCCCTTCGCCAACGGGCCGCTCACCCAGGCCGCGGCCGTGGCGGGGGCCGCCCTGGTGCTCGCCCTCAACATGGTGCTGCTGGCGGTCGCCTTCGGGGTGCCGGTGCCGGGGCTGGAGTGAGAGCTTCGCCGGCAGATCCACCGGCAGCCCTGCCGACAGCCCCGCCGACGGCCCCGCTCAGGTCGCCCGCACCACCACCTCCACGAGGTTGGCGCCCCCCGAGCGGATCCCGGCCTCGATCGCCGGGGCGATGTCGGCCGCCCGGGTCACCCGCCGGGCGGGCACGCCCATCGAGGCGGCCAGCGCCGGGAAGTCGATCCGCGGGTCGGTGAGGTCCATGGCGATGAAGCGGTTGGCGCGCACCGAGGCGTAGTGCGCCTGGCCCTTCATGAAGGTCTTGAGGATGTTGTACTCGGCGTTGTTGATCACCACGAAGGTGACCGGCAGCTTCTCGTGCGCCGCCGTCCAGAGGGCCTGCGGCGAGTACAGCGCGGCCCCGTCGCCGACCACGCAGACCACGGGCGCCCGGTCGAGCCCGAGGGAGAAGCCGACCGCGGCCGGCATGCCCCAGCCGAGCACGCCGCCGCGCATCGCCGCGTACTGGTGCGCGGAGGGGCTGTCGAGGAAGGTGCGCAGGTGGGTGAGCGTCGCGGGCGCCTCGTCCACGATGGTGGTCTCGGCCCCGACCGCGCGGGCCACCTCCCGGGCAGCGACCAGCGGCGCGATCACCGGATCCTCGAAGGCCGCGTCGGCGGCGGCGGCGAGCTTCGCCCGGCGCTCGGCCCGGGCGGTCACCGCCTGGGCGCGCAGGCCCGCGAAGGCGTCGGCCCGGTCGGCGAGGCGGGGCGCGAGCAGCGGCAGCAGGGCGTCGAGGGAGGCGCGGATGTCGCCCACCGTCGACAGGCAGGTGGCGTAGGTGCGCCCGAGGTCGCGCACGTCCGCCGAGAGCTGGAACACCTGCACCCCCGGCGGCACCGCCGAGACCTCCGAGTAGAGCACGGTGATCAGCGACTTGCCGCCGAGCGCGAACACCGCGTCGTAGCGCCCGAGGATGTCGGCGATGGCGTCGGCCCGGGTCGGCAGGTTCCCGGCCCAGAGCGGGTGCGCGGTGGGGAAGGGGATGTGGGCCGGCCAGGACGAGCCGTAGACCGGCGCCGCCAGCAGGTCGGCGAGCGCCACCATCTGCGCCGAGGCGTCCGAGGCGTCGATCTCGTCGCCCGCGATCAGCGCGAGGCGGCCCGGCGCGATGGCGGCGAGCTTCTCCGCGAGGCGGTCGAGGGAGCCCGCCACGGCCCGCTGGTCGATGGTCGAGGTCTCGCCGGCCGGCACCGCCGACAGCGCCTCCATCACGTCCATGGGCAGGGACAGGAAGACCGGCCCGGAGGGGGCGGCCCCCGCGTCGTGGAAGGCCCGGCGCAGCAGGATCGGGATCTGGTCCGGGCTCGTCACCTCGCGGGCCCACTTCATCACCGGGTCGGCGATGGCGACGAGGTCGCCCATCAGCAGCGGGTCGGTCAGGGCGTGCCGGAGATCCTGCTGCCCGGCGGTGACCACCAGCGGCGTGCCGGAGACCTGGGAATTCACCAGCCCGCCCATGGCGTGGCCGAGGCCGCCCGCCGTGTGCAGGTTGAGGAAGGCGGGCCGGCGGGCGCCCTGCGCGTAGCCGTCCGCCATCGCCACGGCGGTCGCCTCCTGCAAGGCGAGGATGTAGGCGATGTCCGGCGCCTCGGTGAGCGCGTCGATGAGCGGCAACTCGGTGGTGCCGGGATTGCCGAAGATGTAGCGCACGCCCTCCGAGCGCAGCACCTCCACCAGGAGGTCGGCGCCCCGGCGGCGGCCGGCGGTCTCCACGGTCTCGATCGGCATGCCCTGTCCTCTCCGACGGAATCAGCCGGAGGCTACCCCATGGGCGGACCGGGGCAATGCCGGCACCGCCCCGCGCCGCCCCGCGCCGGGCGGCGACCAATCGGCAACCGATCGGCAGCCTTTTCGGCGTAGCCTCCGGCCGGGACGCGCCCGCGCCCCCGGGCGCAGGCCCGCCGATCCACGCCACCGACCAGGACGACACATCATGCGGATCGCGGCGCCCCTCGCGCTCCTCGCCACCCTGGTGGCTCCCCCGATAGCCCTCCTGGGCCTCGCCGCGGGCGCGCGGGCGCAGGGGCTCGAGCGCGGGGCCCAGGAGGGCGCCTCGCGCGGCGAGGAAATGGCGGGCCCCCTCGGGGCGATCGTCGGCGGCGCGATCGGGGCGGCCGTGGGCACCGCCAACGGCATCCTCGGCGTCGACCGGCGGGAGCGGTTCCGCATCTACGCCCGCGGCGAGCGCCGCCCCTCCATCGCGCTCGCGGGACCCGTGCGGGTCGGCACGGTGCTCCCGGAGGACGGCATCGTGTACTACGATGTCCCGCGGGAGTTCGCCCTGCCGGATTACAGCTACACGATCGTCAACGACCACCCGGTCCTCGTCGACCCGCGGTCGCGCCGGATCGTGGAGGTGATCGACTGACGGCCCGGGCGGCCCGGGCGGCCGGGGATCCGGCGCGAGGGAGAGGGCGAGCCGATGCCGAGAAGGGTGGGGATCCGGGCGGTGCTCCCGTCGGCGCTCCCGGTGACGGGCCTGGTGACGGGATGAGCGCGCGCGACGCCGCGGATGCCGGACGGCGGCACTGGTTCTACGACAGCCGGATCCTGGTCTGCACGTTCTGCCTGCTCGCGGTCATGGTCATCTTCTGGCAGGTGAGCCGGTTCGAGGGTTTCCAGCCGATCTTCACCTGCGCGCGGAATCAGGACGTCGATCGCGACCTCCTCTCCGTCGGGATGCGCGCCTGCATGGGCGACGCGCCCTCGCAGGCCGCCCAGGCGCGCTGCATGCACGTCGTCTACCTGCTGGCCTGCACGGACGAGCGGTGGCGCTGACGTCGCCGCGCGCGGGTCCGTCCGCGGCGGGGCGGGTTCCGCTCAGGCGCGCAGCTCCGCCACGAAGGCCCGGATGAACGGCGGCAACCCGTCGAGGTCGCGCAGGCACAGGGTCAGGTCGCGCCGCGCCCAGGCGTCGGCGAGGGGCACCACCGCGAGGGCGAGGCCCTGCGCGGCGCGGGCGGCGGCGCTCTCGGGCAGGATCGCCAGCCCGACCCGCGCCTCGACGAGACGGCAGACGGCGTCGAAGTCCCGGAGCTGGACCCGCAGGCGCATCGGCCGCCCCTCGCGCACCGCCTGGGCGACGAGGAAGCGGCTGATGGCGCTGCGCCGGTCGAGGCCGACGAGGTCGTGGCCGAGCACCTCGGCGAACGGGATCGTCCCGCGCGCGGCCAGGGGATGGTCCCGGGCCGCCACCAGCACGAACCGGTCCTCCCGGAACGGGAAGGTCTGCAGCGAGCCGGTATCCACCGTGCCGGACAGGATGCCGAGATCGGCCGCCCCCTCGGCCACCAGCCCGACGATCTCCTCGGAGGTGCGCTCGTCGATCTCGACGCCGATCCCGGGGTGATCGGCCAGGAAGGCCGAGAGCGCCTCCGGCAGGAACTCGGTGAGCGCGTTGGTGTTGGCCAGCACCCGGATCTGCCCGAAGGCGCTCCCCGAGAAGGCCGCCATCTCCTCGCGCAGGCGCTCCACCCCGGCCAGGACCTCCCGGGCATGGACGAGGAGCGCGCGCCCGGCCGGGGTCGGGCTGACGCCCTGCCGGCCCCGGGTCAGCAGGGCGGCGCCGAGGGATTCCTCCATCAGCCGGATCCGCGTCGAGGCGGCCGCCAGGGCGAGGTTCGCCCGCGCGGCCCCGTGGGTGATCGAGCCGGCCTCGACCACGTGCCGGAACAGGCCGAGATCGACGAGATCGAACCGCATCATCGCGAAGGCGCCTCCCGCCGCGCCGTCCGGCCGGCGCGTCCCGGGCCGCCCGGGACCCGTCCTGATCCGCGTCTCCGTCGGGGGGCTTGGCGACCGCGTCAACCCCGCCATCCCGGGGCCGCGCCGGGGCCGCCGCGGCGATCCCGGTTACAGACACGCCGATCCCTCAGGCGCCCCGGAGCGGGCGAAGCCAACTCTCCGCGGGTCGATCGCCGCGGCCCCACCGGTCTCCGACAAACGAAGACCCGAATTCGCACCCGCCAAGGCTCCGAGTAAAGTAAATCTCCTCAATATAGCCGAGAACGACGATTTACCGCCCGTTAATGCCGCATCCTTCAATGCTGCTCGACAGTCTTGCGAGGCGTCGCGGCGATGGTTCCTGTGTCGACATACCCGGTCCGGCTGCCGCCCCGGGATCGCCTGCGCCGGCCCGGGAGCCGCTGATGGACGCGCTCCTCGTCGACGACAGCGCCACCATGCGGATGCGGCTGCGCCTCCTGCTGGAGGCCAAGCCCGACGTGTCCGTCACCGATCACGGCGACCCGGTCGCCGCCATGGTCGAGGCGCGGACGCGGGCCTTCGACCTCGTCCTGGTCGACTGCCACATGCCCGACATCGACGGGATCGCCTTCATCCGGCAGATGCGGACCATCCCGCACTACGCCCAGGTGCCCATCGTGATGGTCACCAGCGACATCTCGGACGCGGTGCGGCTCGCCGCCCTGGAGGCCGGAGCGACCGATTTCCTCGACAAGTCCATGCAGGGCGTCGAGCTCACCGTCCGCCTGCGCAACCTGATCCGGCTCGCCCGGGCGGTGCGGCGGCTGGCCGAGCAGGCCGCTTGGCTCGACGGCGAGGTGGAGGCCGCCCTGCGCCACATGCGCGAGCGCGAGGAGGAGATCATCTTCCGCCTCGCGCTGGCGGTCGAATACCGCGACAACGACACCGGCGATCACACGTGGCGGGTGGCCCGCTACAGCCAGATCGTGGCCGAGGGGCTCGGGCTGGCGCCGGAGATCTGCCGCAACCTCTACCTCGCGGCGCCGCTGCACGATGTCGGCAAGGTCGGCATCCCGGACGGCGTCCTGCTGAAGCCCGGCCGGCTCGACCGGGACGAGTTCGACCTCGTCAAGACGCACCCCGCGATCGGCCGGCGCATCCTGGGCGGGAGCGCCTCCGAGCTGATCCGGCTGGCCGCGGAGATCGCCGAGTTCCACCACGAGAAGTGGGACGGCGGCGGCTACCCGCACGGGCTCGCCGGCGCCGCCATTCCCCTCTCGGCCCGGATCGTCGCGGTGGCGGACGTGTTCGACGCCCTGACCACGGCGCGGCCCTACAAGGACGCGATGCCCTTCGAGGCGGCCCTGGACTGCATCCGCGCCGAGAGCGGCCGCCATTTCGACCCCGACTGCGTGGCGGCGTTCTGCGCGCGCTTCCCGGACATCCGCGTCGCCGGCGGGCGGACCCGGGCGGGCATGCGGCCGAGCGCCGGGCCGGTCACGGAACCCTGGGCCCGGGTCCCGACCCTCCTGCGCGAGGTCGCCCCCGCCGCGCCCGACCCGACGGGGTGGCGCGCCGACACCCTCGACAGGATCCTGGAGCCGTCATCGGCCCTGTCGGCGAACCTGGAGGCGTTTGCGCCGTTAATCCCCGACCCGCACGGATCACGGACGGAGCCGGACCATGACCCCGACCTGGAAGACGCTGCCGGAGATCGCCCTGGCGCACGGGATCTCCCTGGAGGATGCCCAGCGCCTCGTGGACGGGGCGAACTGCCCGAAGGTCTTCCGCGCGGACGGCACCGTCTACCTCATCTGAGCCCGTCCCATGCGGGTGCATCCCATGCGGGTGCATCCCATGCGGGCGCGCCCCGCGAAGCCGTCCCGGGCGGATGACGCGCGGCCCGGCGGGCCCTAACCTGCCGGCATGCGCATCGTCCACACGCCCGATTCGAGCCGGCACGATCCCGAGCGCTACATGCGCCGCGGCGCGCCGATCCCGCATCCCGAGCAGGCGGCCCGCTACGCGATCCTGCGGGACGCGGCCGTCCGGGGCGGCCACGACCTCGCCGAGCCGGCCGATCACGGCCTCGACCCGATCCGGGCGGTGCACGATCCCGACTACGTGGCGTTCCTGGCCGAGGCCTGGGCGCGCCGGGACGCGATCCCCGGCATCGGCGACGAGATCCTGACCGGGGCCTTCGCCCGACCGCAGATGCACCGGAAGCCCGCCGGCCTCCTCGGGCGCCTGGGCCTCTACACCGCCGACACCTCGACGCCGATCCGCGCCGGCACCTGGGCGGCGGTCTACGGATCGGCGCAGTGCGCGGTCGCAGCCGCCGACGCTGCGCTGGCGGCGGGGCACGCCTACGCCCTGTGCCGCCCGCCCGGCCACCACGCCTACGCGGATTCCGCCGGCGGCTTCTGCTTCCTCAACAACAGCGCCATCGCGGCCGAGCGGATGCGCGCCGCGACCGGCGGCCCGGTGGCGATCCTCGACATCGACGTCCATCACGGCAACGGCACGCAGGGGATCTTCTACGCCCGCGCCGACGTGCTGACCGTCTCGGTCCACGCCGACCCGTCCGACTACTTCCCGTTCTTCGCCGGCTACGCCGACGAGACCGGCGCCGGGGCGGGGGCGGGGTTCAACCGCAACCTGCCGCTGCCGCCGGGCTCGGGGGACGCGCCCTGGCTCGAGGCCGTCGAGGCGGGCCTCGCGGCGATCGCCGCGCACCGGCCCCGGGCGCTCGTGGTGGCGCTCGGCCTCGACGCCGCCGCGGACGACCCGATCGGCGCCCTTGCGGTCTCCCGGGGGGGCTTCGTCGGGGCGGCGGAGCGGATCGCCCGGGCAGGGCTGCCCACGGCGCTGGTCCAGGAGGGCGGCTACCTCTGCGCGGCCCTGCCGGACAACCTCGCGGCCTTCCTCGCCGCCTTCGACGCCGCGCGCTAGGCCGAACGCCGCGGGCGCGCAGAAGGTGCCCAGTGCAAGGTGCGCAGTGAAGCTGCGCAGTGAAGGCGTGATGCGATCGTGATCGCCGGGGCGCCGGATCGGCCGCCCGGATATGGTCGACCCGATGCCACAACCGACCTATCAGGGCGGGGCGGGCGCCGCAGACGCGTCCCGGGCGGGAGGAGCGGACGATGGACGCGGGCGACGTGGGCATGCGCGAGGCGGCCGGCGCACCGTGGCACGCGGGTCTCACCCGGCGCCACTGGCGGATCCTGTGGGGCAGCTATCTCGGCTGGATCTTCGACGGCTACGAGGCGGTGGCCCTGGTCTACGCCCTGCGCCCGGCGCTGGCCTCGATCCTCACCCCCGAGCAGGCCCAGGCGCCGGCCTTCTACGTGGGCCTCGCCATCGGCATCACCCTGCTCGGCTGGGGGATCGGCGGCCTGATGGGCGGGATCGCGGCCGACTATATCGGCCGCAAGCGCATGATGATGGTGTCGATCCTGGGCTACGCGCTGTTCACGGGGCTCACCGCCTTCGCGGAGAGCTTCACGCAGCTCGCCGTCCTGCGCTTCATCACCGGGCTCGCCATCGGCTCGGAATGGTCCACCGGCATCGCCCTCGTGGCCGAGACCTGGCCGAACCGGGCCCGCCCGAAGGGCTGCGGCTTCCTGCAATCGGGCTTCGGCGGCGGCGCGGTGCTCGCCGCCATCGTGTGGGCCGTGCTCGCCGCCACCGAGCCCCTGGGCGCGGAATCCTGGCGGATCCTGTTCGCGCTGGGCGCGCTGCCGGCCTTCGTGTGCCTGTACCTGCGCCGGGCGCTGGAGGAATCCGAGCAGTGGATGCGGGCGCTCAAGGCGCAGCGCTGGGCGGCCACCGCGGAGGACGCGGACCGGGCCCCGCGGAGCGCGCGGCGCCCGTTCTCCCTGACGGAGATCTTCCGCGAGCCCGAGAGCCGGCGGCGGGTCCTCCTCGCCACGCTCCTGTCCTTCGCCACCACGGTGGGCTGGTGGGCGGTCTCGTCCTGGCTGCCGGCCTACACGGAGGGGCTCGCCAAGGCCGCGGGCGCGCCGGCCAATGTCTGGGGCCCGCGCATGGGCATCGTCTACAATATCGGGGCGATCACCGCCTACGTGATCTCGGGCTTCGTGGCCGACGCGATCGGGCGCCGCGCCTTCCTGCTCGTGACCTATGGCGGCTGCATCGCCACGTCGCTCGCCTGCTACCTCTGGACCGGCGGGCTCGTGCCGTTCATGGCGCTCGCCTTCCTGAACGGGTTCTTCACCCTGGGCTTCGCCTTCTCGTGGATGGCGATCTACCTCGCGGAGCTGTTCACCCCGGCGGTCCGGGCGACGGCGTCGAGCGCGGTCTTCAACGGCGCGCGGCTGATCGCCTGGATCTTCCCGATCCTGGCCGGGCAGATCGTGACCGCCTTCGGGGGCGTCGCCGCGGCGGCGCTGACCCTGTCGAGCGTCTACGTGATCGGCCTCGTGGTGCCGTGGTTCATGCCGGAGACGCGGGGCCGACCGCTGCCGGAATAGGCCGGTCCGGCCCCCGCTCGGTCGGAGCGGGGGCCGGTCCTAGTCCTGGTCCTAGTCCTCGTCGTCCTCGTCCTGGTGCCGGCCCTTGAGCTTGGCGAAGACCGAATCGGCGTCGAGCCGCTCCTCGCGGCCGCCATGATCGTCCTCGTGGTCCCGCTCGTCGGCGTCGCGGGCCGTGGAGACCTCGGTCGGCAGCAGCGAGGCGCCGGACTCGGCCGCCACCGCGGCCGGGCGGTCGGCCGCCGCGCGCTGGACCTCGAAATCGAGGTTGATCTGGGTGGTCAGGCCGAGGGTGACCGGGTCCATCGGCTGGAGCGAGCCCGAGTTCCAGTGGGTGCGCTCGCGGATCTGCTGGATCGTCGACTTGGTGGTGCCCACGAGCCGGATGATCTGCGAATCCTTCAGCTCGGGGTGGTTGCGCAGCAGCCACAGGATGGCGTTCGGCCGGTCCTGGCGGCGGGAGAGGGGGGTGTAGCGCGGGCCCTTGGTGGTGCGCTTCACCTCCGGCAGCTTCACCTTCGAGACGGCGGGCTTGAGCTTGTAGTGCGGCGCCTTCTGGGCCTTCTCGATCTCGTCGCGGGTGAGCTGGCCGGTGGAGACCGGGTCGAGCCCCTTGATGCCGGCCGCGACCTCGCCGTCGGCGATGCCCTTCACCTCCAGCGGGTGCAGCTTGCAGAAATCGGCGATCTGCTCGAAGGCGAGCGAGGTGTTCTCGACCAGCCAGACGGCGGTCGCCTTCGGCATCAGCGGACCCTGGGACATGCTTCTCGTGCTCCGGCCTGGCGGGACGGGGGCCGGGCATCGGGCCGCGGGCTCCGGATGACCGATCCGGATGTCCCGTCTCACGCTGTCGAATGGGGATGACGCACTATAGGCCCGGGCGGGGAGGGGCGCAATCGCGGGCTCGAGGCGCCGACGCGGATTCTCCGGGGCCCGGGAATAATGGCTAAGCTCGTGCCGTGAGCCTGACCGACCCACCCGCGAAGGCCGCGCACGGCCGGTCGCGGCCGGGAGTACAGAGGATGGTCATCTCTCTGGCATGGTCCAGAAAAGCGAATGGCGAGTGGCGAGTGGAGATTGACGCTCCGCCTCGCCATTCCTCTCTGGCCTCGGCAACACCTGAAACGGTGAATGCCAGGGACCGGCGGTAGCCGCCGTCGGTCCCACTCCCGAAGATAACGCAGCCCTTGCGGCGCAACAACGTTCCGGTCCGCCCCTCAGCGCGGGCGCACCCCGTCGAGGAACAGCCGCACCGCCGCCTGCCGCCGCCGCTCCTGCGCCTCCGGGTCGGTGGCGATGCCGTAGAGAGTCGCCTGGGACGACCGGCCGAGGACGAGGCTGAGGAACAGGTCGGCCGCGATCTCCGGATCCGCCACGGCGATCCGCCCGCGCCGCGCGAAGGCGTCGAGCAGCTGCGCCACCGCGCGCACGCCGCGCAGCCAGCCCTCCTCGTGGGCGAGGCGGGCGAGCTCGGGAAACTGCAGCGCCTGGGCCACGAGGTTGCGCTTGAGCATCGCCGCGCCCGGCGACTGCCCGTGGGCCAGCAGGGTGCGGCTGAGATCCTCCAGGGCGGTCTCGACGTCGTCGCTCCCGCCCTGCGCGGCCTGGGCCTCGGCCGCGGCGGAGAGCGGCGCCAGCCACGCGGCGATCCGCTCGCGCAGGACCGCCTCGAACAGGGCCCGCTTGTCGCGGTAGCGCGCGTAGACCGTCGGCTTGCTCATCCCGGCGGCCTCGGCCACCGCGTCGATGGAGGTGGCGTCGAAGCCGCGCTCCAGGAACAGGGTCGTGGCGACGGCGATCAGGTGCGCCTCGCGCCGGGCCGCCTCCGCGCGGGTCGGCCGGCCGCCGCGCCGCGGTCCCGCCTCCGCCCGCTCGATCTCCGTGACCGTCACCCCGCGATCCTCCTTGCTCACCACCGCCGTTCGTCCTATTAAAACGATACCGTACCGTTTTGATTCTGGCCAGACCCGATGGACGCACGTCGCAGCGACAGCTTCAAGAGCGCCGACCCGGTCGCGGGTGCGCCGGTCACCGCCCCGACCACCGCGGCTGTCACGCCCCCGGTCTCCGCGCCGGTCCCGGCCACCGTCTCCGCACCGGCGCCGCGCCGCCGCCGCGCGCGGATCGTGCTGCCCCTCCTCGGCCTGCTCGCGCTGGGCGGGGTCGGGACCTACGGCTGGCACTGGTGGAGTGTCGGGCGCTTCCTCGAGGTGACCGACGACGCCTATCTCCAGTCCGACAAGGTCACGGTGGCGCCGCGCATCGCCGGCACCGTCGCGGCGGTGCTGGTCGGCGACAACCAGCCGGTGAAGGCCGGGGACGTCATCGCCCGCCTGGACGACCGGTCCTACCGGGTCCAGCTCAGGCAGGCCGAGGCCGAGGTCGAGAAGGACCGGGCGCAGATCCTGGGCGTCGCCTCGGCGATCGTCCAGCAGCGGGCGCAGGTCGCCTCGTCGCGGGCCGACCTCGCCAACGCCGAGGCCGCCCTCACCTTCGCGCAGCAGGAATACACCCGCTACCAGAACCTGCTGCAGACCGGGTCCGGCACGGTGCAGCGCCAGCAGCAGGCGGAGTCCGACCTGCGCCAGCGCCACGCCGCCCGCGACAAGGCCGCCGCCTCCCTGGACGCCGCGCAGAAGCAGATCGACAGCCTGCAGGCGCTCGAGGCCAGCACCCGCGCGAGCCTTGAGGGCGCGCAGGCCAAGGTCGAGGGGGTGAGGCTCGACCTGAGCTACACCACCATCGTGGCGCCGATCGACGGCGTGGCCGGCGACCGGGCGCTGCGGATCGGGCAGGTCGTCTCGGCCGGCACCGGGCTCCTGACCCTCGTGCCGATGGGCCGCGACATCTACCTCCTGGCGAACTTCAAGGAGACCCAGACCGGCCGCATGGTCGAGGGCCAGCGCGTCACCTTCACGGTCGACGCCTTCGGCGACCACGCGTTCCGGGGCCGGATCGAGAGCTTCTCCCCGGGCACCGGCTCGCAATTCGCGCTGCTGCCGCCGGAGAACGCCACCGGCAACTTCACCAAGGTGGTGCAGCGCGTGCCGGTGCGCGTCGCCCTCGACCCGTCGGATCCGCTCATCGCCCGCCTGCGCCCGGGCCTGTCGGTGGAGGCCACGGTCCACACCCAGGATCCGGTCGAGCCGGTGCGGCCCGCCCGGCCGAGGCCCGCTCCGGCCCTCGTCAGCGAGGCCCTGCCCCGATGAGTCCGGCCCCGATGAGTCCGGCCCCGACGAGCCCCGTGCCGGCCGTGGCCGTGCCCGAGGCGAAGGCGAGCGCCCGGGACTGGCTCGCCGTGTTCGGCGCGATCCTCGGCGCCTTCACGGCGATCCTCGACATCCAGATCACCAACGCGTCGCTCGCCGACATCCAGGGGGCGCTCGGCGCCTCCACCGAGGAGGGCAGCTGGATCTCCACCGCCTACCTGATGGCCGAGATCATCGTGATCCCGCTCACCGGCTGGCTGTCCTCGGTGATCGGCCTGCGCCGCTACCTCGCGGTGAACACCATGCTGTTCACCGCCTTCTCGCTGGCCTGCGCGCTGTCGACGACCTTGGGCCAGATGATCCTGTTCCGGGCCGGCCAGGGCTTCACCGGCGGCGTGCTGATCCCCACCGCCATCGTGATCGTGCGCACCCGGCTCTCGAAGGCGCAGCAGCCCATCGGCATCGCGCTGTTCGGGCTGACCGCGACCTTCGCGCCCGCGATCGGCCCGACGGTCGGCGGCTGGCTCACCGACAACCTGTCGTGGCACTACATCTTCTACCTGAACCTGATCTTCGGACCCGTGGCGGCGGCGATCCAGCTCGGCGCCTTCGACAGCGTGCCGGCGCGCTGGGGCGAGCTGCTCAAGGGCGACTGGATCGGCATCGGCCTGATGGCGATCGGCCTGCCGGCCCTGACCTACGTGCTGGAGGAGGGCCAGCGCAAGGACTGGTTCGGCTCGCAGGTCATCGTGAACATGTCGCTGCTGGCGGTGGCCGGCATCGCCGGCTTCATCGTCCGCGAGCTCACGACCGAGCGCCCGTTCATCAACCTGCGGGTCCTGGCCAACCGCTCGGTCGGCGGCGCCTGCGTGCTGATGACCGTGCTGGGCGCGGTCTCGTTCGGGTCGATCTACATCATCCCGGTCTACTGCGCGCAGATCCAGGGCTACAACGCCCAGCAGATCGGCTACGTGGTGATGTGGTCGGGCCTGCCGCAGCTCGTCCTCTTCCCGATGATGCCGCTGCTGATGCGGACCTTCGACGCCCGGGTGCTGGTGGTCACCGGCACGCTGTTCTTCATCGCGAGCTGCTGGATCAACGTCGGCCTGACCCACGATGTCGGCGCCGACCAGCTGATCCTGCCGCAGCTGATGCGGGCCATCGGCCAGCCGCTCTTCACCATCCCGCTGTCGCAGCTCTCCACCGTCGGCCTCGCCCCGCGCGACACCGCGGACGCCTCCGCCCTGTCGAACATGATGCGCAACCTCGGCGGCTCGATCGGTATCGCCATGCTGTCGACGATGATCGACCGGCGGGAGCACTTCCACTTCTCGATGCTGGCCGAGGCGATCACCGTCAACGCCACCCGCACCCAGGACCGGCTCGCGGCGCTCGCCGCCGGGATGCACGCCCGCATCGCCGACCCGCTGGCCGCCAAGGGCGTCGCGCTGGGCCAGCTCGCCGCCCAGGTCCGCCGCGAGGCCTACGTGATGGCCTACGCGGACGGGTTCTGGCTGGTGGGCGTGAGCCTCGTGGCGAGCCTCGCCGTGGTGGCCATCCTCAAGAAGCCGCAGCGCGCCGCCGGGCTCGTGGAGGCGCACTGAGCGGCCGGGGTCCTACCGCCCCGGCAGGTTGTGGACGATCGGGAAGAACGTGTCCTTCCAGTCCTTGGGCTCGGTCTTGATGGTCTTCATCGCGTAGAAGTGCCGGGCCTGGAGCATGATGCCGTAGGGCGTGGTGGAGAAGTTCGTCCCGGGCTCCTTCATGATCTCGACCAGGGTCTCGGGGGGCGTCTTCTCGTTGGTGGCCGCGACATAGTCCTTGGCGGCCTTCAGCGGATCCCGGGCGATCTCGGCATTGGCCTCGTCGATGGCGGCCACGATGGCGGCGGCGAGCTTCGGGTTGCGGTTGTACCAGCCGGTCCGGGCGTAGAAGATCGCGTTGCTCACCGGCTCGCCGACCATCTCGTAGGAATTGAGCACCTTGTGGATCGCCGGGTCCTGCAGCTCGCGCTGCTGGAACGGCGGCAGCGAGAAGTGGCTGTTGACCTCGTTGTGCGGGCTCGCCAGCGCCGCCACGGCGTCGGGATGGCCGAGCTGGACGGTGAGCGGGTCGAGCTTGGTGGCGTTCTCGGGCCCGAACGCCTTCTTGGCGGCGATCTGCAGCAGCACAGCCTGGGACGAGACCTTCACGGAGGGCAGGGCGATCTTGTCCTTGGACGAGAAGTCCTTGAGTTCCTTCACGTCCGGATTGCGGGTGAGCAGCATCATCGGCGTGGTGCCGACCCCGCACAGGCCCTTCACGTCGCCCTTGGTGCGGTCGTTGAGCAGCAGCATGTTGGTCGAGCCGCTGTCGACGATGTCGATGTTGCCCGAGAGCAGCGCGTCGTTGCCGGCGGCGCCGCTCGTCAGGTTGACCCACTCCACCGTGACGTCCCCGAGGCCCGCGGCCTTGGCGTGCTTCTCGATCAGCTTGTGCTGCTCGGCCAGCACCGCGGGCAGGTAGACGAAGCCCGGCTGCCGGCTGATCCGGACCTTGGCATCGTCGGCCCGGGCGGGGGTGGCGAGCGCCAGCCCGGCCAGCAGGAGGACCGATCCCGCCCGCAGGAGCCGACGGCGGCCCGGCAGCAGCGAGCCCGTCCGAGACGTACGCACCATGACGCTTCTCCCTGTGGCCCGGCGCGATCCTGAGCGGCGCCGGGCTTTCGTTGGACGGGGAGTGGACAGGCTCGGGCCGGCGCGCGCAAGGCCGTCTTCACGCTCCGCTAACGCAGAAGCTGCAAAATATCGCAGGTTGAAATCATCTTCTTGCAATCATCATCGCGGGGGCGCGGGTGAAGATCGGGCTCGGAGCGAAGCTCCACACCATCACGGCCACCGCGCTGGTCGGCATCGTCGCGGTCTCGGGCATCGGGCTCGTCAGCCTGAAATCCCAGGTCGAGCAGGACCGGATGGCCAAGACGCGGAACCTCACGGACGTCGCCTACGGGGTCGCGGCCTATTTCGAGGGCGAGGAGCGGGCCGGGCGCCTGTCCCGGGCGGACGCGCAAGGCGCCGCGATCCGGGCCCTCAAGGCCCTGCGCTACGACGACAAGGAGTACTTCTGGGTCAACGACATGCAGCCCCGCATGGTCGCCCACCCGATCAAGCCCGAGCTGGAGGGCAAGGATCTCGCCGCCGTGCAGGATCCCACCGGCAAGCGCCTGTTCGTCGACTTCGTCGAGACGGTGAAGCGGCAGGGGCAGGGCTTCGTCGACTATTACTGGCCGAAGCCCGGCGCCGACGCCCCCGTGCCGAAGCTCTCCTACGTGCGCGGCTTCGCCCCCTGGGGCTGGGTGATCGGCACCGGCATCTACGCCGACGACACCGCGGCGATCCTGCGGGACGCGGCCTGGAAGGCGGCGGCCGGCATGCTCGTGGTGGTGGCGCTGATCGGCCTGCTCGCGGCGCTGATCGGCCGGCGGCTGACGCGGCCGCTGCGCGCGCTGAACGGCGCCATGCACCGCCTCGCGGCCGGCGAGACCGCCGTGCCGGTGCCGGCACGGGAGCGCCGGGACGAGATCGGCGCCATGGCGGGCGCCGTGCAGGTGTTCAAGGACGCGCTGATCGCCAAGGCCGAGACCGACGCCCGCGCCGCCGCCAGCGCCGACGGGGATGCCCGGCGGGCCGCCGCCCTCGACCGGCTGACCCGGTCCTTCGAGACCCGGGCCGGGACCCTGAGCCGCGGCCTCGCGACGGCGGCCGCCGACCTCGAGGCGACGGCGCGGACGCTGACCGTCACGGCCGCCCACACCACCGAGCGCACCGGCGCGGTGGCCGCGCAGGCGGCCGGCACCTCCGCCGACGTCCAGACCGCCGCGGCGGCCACCGAGGAGATGTCGGCCTCGGTCCAGGAGATCGCCGGGCAGGTGAACCGCGCCTCGGAGATCGCCGGGCAGGCCGCGATCAGCACCCGCCAGGGCGAGGCGACCGTGCGGGCGCTCGCCGCCGGCACCGAGAAGATCGGCGACGTGGTCGGCCTGATCGCCTCGATCGCCGGCCAGACCAACCTGCTGGCGCTCAACGCCACGATCGAGGCGGCCCGCGCGGGCGCGGCCGGGCGCGGCTTCGCGGTCGTCGCCTCCGAGGTGAAGGCGCTGGCCGAGCAGACCGCCAAGGCGACCGAGGAGATCTCCGGCCAGATCGGCCGGATCCAGGGTGAGACCCGGGACGCGGTCGCGGCGATCGGCGCGGTCGGCCGGACCATCGAGGAGATGCGCGGCATCGCGGTCGGGGTCGCGGCCGCCATGGAGGAGCAGAACGCCGCCATCCAGGAGATCGTCCGCGGCGTGGCGAGCGCCGCCACCGGGGCGCAGGGCGTGTCCGAGAACGTCGTCGACCTGCGCCGCGGCGCCGACGAGACCGGCAGCGCCTCCGAGCAGGTGCTGGCGGCCGCACGCGACCTCACCCGCGGCTCGGACGAGCTCGACCACGCCGTGAAGGCCTTCCTGGCCGAGGTCCAGGCTGCCTGAGGGCGCGGCCTGAGGGTGGCCTGAGGGGCGGGGCCCCCGCGGGCGGGCGGGCGGCGCTCAGCCCGCGGAGAAGCCCCGGACCGCGGCCCGCACCAGCGCGTCGATCATCGGCCGCACGTCGCTGACCCCGAGGGGACCCAGGCTGCCGAGATCGGCGAGATAGGTCATGCCGTGGACGCTGGACCACAGCGCCCGCGCCATCACGGGGATCGCCGCCTCGCCGAGGCGGCCACCGTCGCGCAGCACCCCCTCCAGGATCCCGAACAGGGCCGCGATGTCGGCCTGCACCGAGTCCGGCGCCGCCACCGTGCGCCGCTCGAAGATCGCCGCCCAGGCGGCGTGGTGCTCGGCCGCGAAGGCGAGATACGCGTCGGCCAGGCACAGGAGCCGCGCCTCCGTCTCCCGCGACGGACAGGCCGCTAGCGCCCCCACGAGGGTGTCCCGGAGCCGGCGCATGGTGACGGCGTTCGCCTCCAGGCGCAGCACTTCCAGGCTGTCGAACTGCGTGTAGACCGAGCCGACCGCCGTGCCGGCCCGCTCCGCGACGCCGCGGGCGGTCAGCGCCGCCGCGCCGCCCGCGTTCAGGATCGCCACCGCGGCCGCAATCAGGGCCTGGCGATCGGCCGCCCGATCGCCGGGCTCCTTCCGCGGCCGCCCCCTCACTTTTTTATGAACCTCGTTCATTTTATCCCTTGCGGCCCGGCACGTCCCGTGTTTACTTGTTTCATGAACGACGTTCAATCAAATCCGGACGCGGTCCGGCCCGTCGTTCCCGCGAGGTGAACCGTGATGAGGACCCTCTCCTTCCTGATGCGCGGCGTGATCGCCGACAACGCCCAGGCGATCCACGACGCCCATGCCGTGACGATCCTGCGCCAGCAGATCCGGGACGCCGCCGGCGCCCTGGCGACCGCCCGACGGGAACTCGCCGTCGCCATGGCCTACCACGCCGCCGAGGCGCGCGCCCTCGACGCCATCGGCACCCGCATCGACACCCTGTCGGACGGGGCGCGGCGGGCGCTCAGCGACGGGCGCGAGGATCTCGGGACCGAGGCGGCGATCCACATCGCCGCCCTGGAGGACGAGCGGGCCGACCGCCGGGCCGCCGCCGAGCGCTTCGCCGCGGAGGTCGAGCGGCTGAAGCGCCTGGTCGCGCAGGGCGGCGAGCGCCTGCGGGACCTCGACCGCGGGCTCCAGACCGCCCGCACCACCGAGGCGCTGCGGCGGGCCGGACTGGAGGGCCGCCGGGTCACGACCCTGTCGGCGGGGGCGCTCGGGGAGGCCGAGCGGACGCTGGCGCGCCTGCGCGAGCGGCAGGCGGCCGAGGCGGACGTCGCCGCCGCGCTGACCGCGCTCGAGGCCGAGGCCGCGGGCGGGATCGAGGCCGATCTCGAGGCGGCGGGCTACGGCCGCCCCCGCACCGACCCGCGGGCCGTGCTCGACCGCCTCAGGGCCGGCGCCTGACCGGCGCCGCACCGCTTCCCCTTCGATCATTCCTCAGGAGACCGCACCATGACACCGCAGATGCCCCATACCGGCGCCTGGAAGACCTTCACGCTGGTCAGCTTCGCCGTCGCCGCCGCCATGTTGACGTTCGGCATCTTCTTCCTGCCCGCCGACATCTGGATCAAGGGCTACCTCGCCATGGCGTCGCTGTTCCTCACGGGCACGACCTTCACCCTGGCCAAGACCCTGCGCGACGAACACGAGGCGAAGCGGCTGATCAACAAGATCGAGGATGCCGCCACGGAGCGCGTCCTGCGCGAGGTGGTGCCGGGCCGGCTCTGAGGCCCGGCAGGCCCGCGCCCCGACCCGGGCGGCGCGCGTCCGGGGTCGGGGAGGCGGCGCGCGGCGGAGCGCGGCACCTCCCCGGATCGCTCACGCCGCGGCGTCCAGGAACCCGGCCACGACCCGGGCGAATTCCGGGGTCCGCAGGTAGCCGTAGGATTTGTGCCGGTTCTCGGCGCCGTCCGGCCTCCGGTAGGCGTTGATCACCGGTACGTCCCGCACCCGCACCCCGGCGGCGTTCGGCGCGTAGAGGGCCGCGAGGTCGTCGCCCACCGTGGCGATGTCCTGGCGATCCATCAGGTTGGTCCAGGCGGCGAGCGCCGCAGGCACCCGGAGGTCGCCGTGCTCGTCGGCGAGCTTCAGCTTCAATTCGGCGAGCCCGAGGGGCGCGCCGAGGGTGACGAGGTCGCAGCGGGGCATCGGCGTCCCGTCCGCCTCGGCGGCGCGCAGCACGTCGTAGGCGATCAGGCCGCCCATCGAGTGCGCGGCGATCAGCACGCGGTCCGCCGCGGCCGCCGCCAGGGCGTCGCGCAGGCGCGCCCGCGCCGCCGCCCGGAAGTCCGCGTCCTCGTAGTAGCCCCAGAGGTCGTCGAGGCGGTATTCCAGGATCAGGTCGTCCACCGGCGTCAGACCGGCGGCCTCCTGCAGGTGCGACAGGCCGCGGTAGATCCGGTCGGTGAGGGTCGGCTCGGCGCGCTCCGGCTCCCCCGCCGGGGAGGGGAACGGCCCGAGGCCGTGATCGGGGCGGTAGGGCTCGCGGTTGCGGTCGCCCGCGAGCGGCTGCGGGTAGCGCAGGTCGGCCCAGTAGACGAAGGTGAAGGGCAGGTCGGGCTCCGCGACCCGGAGCCCGAGATTGCGGTCGAGCCCCTCGCGGATCGCGGCGCGCCACCAGGCGGCCTTCTCGTCCCGGGGCGGCTTGTTGGCGAGCCCGTGGATGCCGATGATGTGCGTCCGACCCAGTGTCCGCTCCCAGACCGAAGAGAGTGCCGGCCGGGCAAGATAGGGCCGCCCCGCGCGGACGGAACTGCGGCTTAGTTTCCGCGCGGCCCGCCGTCACGCCGCTACCCTCCGCCGTCACCTGGCCGTCACCTCGCCGTCACGCCCGCCGATACCCCATTGCCACGCGGCCGCTCCGCCATAGCTGCGCTGCGGGAACCGGATCGGGCCCGGGGCCTTCTCCCACGACAGATGATCCTGCCGCGCTTGCGTCCCGGTCGCGCGGCCAATGACGAGGACGGTGGCCCGATGCGGCGCGCCCACAGCATGGATTTCGGGGCCGAGATGGTCGGGGGCGGCGTCCGCTTCGCCCTCTGGGCGCCCACCGCCCGGAGCGTCGACCTCGTCGTCGACGGCGTCGACCACCCGCTGCCCGAATCCGGCGGCGGCTGGCGCCGCACGGCCCTGCCGGGGGTGAAGCCCGGCGCCCGCTACGGCTTCCGCGTCGACGGCGACCTCGTCGTGCCCGATCCCGCCTCCCGCTTCCAGCCGGACGACGTCTCGGGCCTCAGCGAGGTGATCGACCCGCGGAGCTTCGAGTGGTCCGACGCGGGCTGGACCGGGCGGCCCTTCGAGGAGGCGGTGATCTACGAGTGCCATGTCGGCACCGCGACGCCGGAGGGCACCTATGCCGGCCTGCAGGCCCGGCTGGCCGACCTCAAGGCGCTCGGCGTCACCGCCCTCGAGCTGCTGCCGCTCGCCGACTTCAAGGGCTCGCGCAACTGGGGCTACGACGGCGTCCAGCCCTACGCGCCGGACGGCGCCTACGGTCGACCGGACGACCTCAAGCGCCTGATCGACGCCGCCCACGGGCTCGGCCTGATGGTCTATCTCGACGCGGTCTACAACCACTTCGGGCCGGCCGGGAACTACCTCCACGCCTATGCCGGGACGTTCTTCACCGAGCGCCACCAGACCCCCTGGGGCGCGGGCATCAACTTCGACGGCAAGGAGAGCGGCGCCACGGTGCGGCAGTTCTTCATCCAGAACGCCCTGTACTGGCTGGAGGAGTACCATTTCGACGGCCTGCGCTTCGACGCCGTCCACGCCATCCTCGACGATTCGCCCCGCCACTTCCTGGCCGAGCTCGGCGAGACGGTCCGGAGGATCTTCCCGAACCGGCAGATCCACCTGATGCTGGAGAACGAGGCCAACCAGGCCCGCTGGCTGGAGCGCGACGCCGCCGGGCGCCCGAAGATGCACGACGCCCAGTGGGCCGACGACCTGCACCATTGCTGGCACGTCCTGCTCACCGGCGAGGACGCCGGCTACTATAAAAGCTTTGCCGACAAACCGGTCGCCCACCTGGCCCGCTGCCTCGCCGAGGGCTTCGCCTACCAGGGCGAGCCCTTCCCGACGCTCGACAACCACCCGCGCGGCGAACCCTCCGGGCACCTGCCGCCCTCCGCCTTCGTGACCTTCCTGCAGAACCACGATCAGGTCGGCAACCGGGCGCTCGGCGAGCGGCTCAACCACCTCGCGGATCCCAAGAAACTCGACCTCGCCCGGGCCGGGCTCCTCCTGGCGCCGCAGATCCCGATGCTCTGGATGGGCGAGGAATGGTCGGCCTCCGCGCCGTTCCTGTTCTTCGTCGACTTCGCGCCCGACGCGGAGCTGAACAAGGCGGTGCGCGACGGGCGCCGCCGGGAGTTCAAGAGCTTCGCGGCCTTCGCGGACGACACCTCCAAGATCCCGGACCCGACCGAGGCCGAGACCTTCGCGGCCTCGAAGCTCGACTGGTCCGAGCGGGAGCGCTCGCCCCACCGCGAGGTGCTGGCCGAGACGACGCGGCTCCTGGGGCTGCGCCGCGACGTGGTCGTGCCCCTGGCGAAGTCCGGCTACGACGGCGCCGCCGCCGCGATGCCGCGCCCGGACGTGGTCGACTGCACGTGGCGCTTCGGCGCCGGCACCCTGCGCTTCGTCGCCAATGTCGGGACCGAACCCTTCGCGCTGGATCCGGGCGGTGCCCGGCCGGTCTGGACCAACGCCCCGGACGGGGCCGGACGCGATCTCCCGTCCTGGACGGGCGTGTTCCTGACGGAGTCCCGCGCGTGAGCCGCCTCGAGACACTCGCCGACCTCGTCGGCGTCGCCCCCGGCTACACCGACGCCTTCGGCCAGCCCGTCGAGACGTCGCTGGAGGTGCGCCGCGGCCTGCTGGCGGCCCTCGGCTTCGCGGTGGAGGACGAGGCGGCGATCGCCGCGAGCCTCGCGGAGGTCGAGCGCCTGCGCCGCGGCCTGATCCCGCCGCTCCTGCCGGTGGAGGCCCGCCGGGCCGCCCGGGTGCCGGTGCGCCCGCAGGACGGCGCGCCCCACACCCTGGTCTGGCGCCTCGTCGACGAGCGCGGCACGGCCCGCGAGGGCCGGGCCAACCCGCAGGGGTCGGAGCCCGGCTTCGAGCTGCCGCCGCTGACGCCCGGCTATCACCGCCTCACCGTCCAGGCCGGGCAGACCCGCGCCGAGGCCTGGGTGATCGCCGCGCCCCAGCGCTGCTGGCGCCCGCGCCCCTACACGGAGGAGGGCGCCTCCGACTGGGGCATGGCCGCCCAGCTCTACGGCCTGCGCTCGGCCACCAATATCGGCATCGGCACCTACGCGGATGCCGGCGAGGCCGCCCGCGAGGCCGCCCTGCGCGGGGCGGCGTTCTTGGGGCTCAGCCCGGTCCACGCCCTGTTCGGCTCCGACCGGACCAAGATCTCGCCCTACTCGCCGTCCTCGCGGCTGTTCCTGGAGACCCTGTTCATCGCCCCGCGCAGCCTGCCGGGGCTCGCGGGCTCCCGGGCCGAGGCGCTGCTCGCCGAGCGCGCGGACGCGATCACGGCTCTGCGCGAGGCCGCCCTCGTCGACCACCAGGGCGTCCACGACGTGCTCGACCCGGTGCTCCGGGCGCTCTGGGCCGAGTCGCCGGCCCGGGCCGGCACCGACGCGGGCTTCGAGCAGTTCCGCCAGGAGGGCGGGGAGGATCTCGAAGCGCACGCCCTGTTCGAGGCGCTGTCCGAGCATTTCCGGGGGCAGGGGGCGCACTGGCTGGGCGACTGGCCGGAGGCGTATCGCCGCGCCGGCACGGAGGCGGTCCGAGCCTTCGCGGCGGGGAACGCGGACCTCGTCGGCTACCACGCGTGGCTGCAGTACCTCGCCGACCGGCAGCTTGCCGAGGCCTCCGCGGCGGCGCTCGGGGCCGGCATGCGGGTCGGGCTCTACCGCGACCTCGCGGTCGGCGCCGACCGGGGCGGCTCCGAGATCTGGTCGCATCCCGAGCGCTTCGCCGACAAGGTGTCGATCGGCGCGCCGCCGGACCTGCTCGCACCGAAGGGCCAGAACTGGGGCCTGCCGGCCTTCGATCCGCTGGCGATGGAGCGCGACGGGCTCGCGGCCTTCCGGGCCCTGGTCCAGGCCAACATGCGCCACGCCGGCGCGATCCGGATCGACCACGCCTTCCAGCTCGCCCGCCTGTTCCTGATCCCGCTGGGGGCGGGGGCCCAGGCCGGAGCCTACGTGGCCATGCCGTTCGAGCCGATGCTGGCGGTGCTGCGGCTGGAGAGCCACCGCAACAAGTGCCTCGTCATCGCGGAGGATCTCGGCACGGCGCCGGAAGGCTTCTCCGACGCGCTGATGCGGGCCGGGGTGCTGAGCTACCGGATCCTCGCCTTCGAGCGCGAGGCCGACGGACGCTTCAAGCCGCCCTCGGCCTACCCGCGGGACGCGCTCACCGCCATCACCACCCACGACCTGCCGACCTTCGTCGGCTGGTGGCGCGGGGTCGACACCGACACCCGCCAGTCGCTCGGCCTCTACGATCAGGAGCGGGCCGAGGTCGAGCGGGGCGAGCGCGTCGTCGAGCGCCGCCGCCTCGCCGAGGCGCTGGCGGCCGAGCAGCTGCTGCCCTCCGCCGAGCCGCCGGATTCCGCGCCCTTCGAGGCCGCCGCCCGCTACCTCGCCCGCGCGCCCGCGATGCTCACCGCCGTCCAGTACGAGGACGTGGTCTCGGAACTCGCCCAGGCCAACGTGCCCGGCTCGACCGAGGGCTACCCGAACTGGCGGCGCAAGCTCGACCGGGATCTCGTGGACATCGCCGCCCCCGGCGGGCCGCTGGCGAAGCTCGCGGCGTCCCTCTCGGCCGAGGCGCGGGGCCCGCGCTCGGGCGCCGCGCGGCTCGCCGCGCCGCCGCCGCGCGCGACCTACCGGCTGCAGTTCCACAAGGACTTCACCTTCGCGGATGCGGGCCGGATCGTCCCCTACCTGCACCGGCTCGGGATCAGCCACGTCTACGCCTCGCCGCTCCAGAAGGCGCGGCCCGGCTCGACCCACGGCTACGACATCGTCGATCACGGCGCGATCAACCCGGAGCTCGGCGGCGAGGAGGGCTTCATCGCGCTCTCCGAGACGCTCCACGCCCACGGGATCAAGCTCCTGCTCGACATCGTCCCGAACCACATGGGCGTCGGCGGCTCCGACAATCCGTGGTGGCTCTCGGTGCTCGAATGGGGCTCCCTGTCGCCCTTCGCCGACGCCTTCGACATCGACTGGCAGCGGCTCGGGGCCGGGCGCAACCTCGTGATCCCGTTCCTCGGCGACCGCTACGGTGAGGCCCTGGAGAAGGGCACGCTAGAATTGAAGTTCGACCCCGAGAAGGGCGCCTTCAGCGTCTGGCACTACGAGCACCAGCTGCCGATCCGCCCCTTGAGCTACCCGACCATCCTCAACCGGGTGATCGCCGCGATCGGGGCGGTGGACGACGACACCACCGCGGAACTGCTCGCCATCTCCGAGCGGCTGCGGGCGATGTCGATCGATACCGACGAGACCCGCCGCAAAGGCTTCCCCGAGGAGGCCGAGGGGCTGAAGCGCCGGCTCGCCGAGATCTACGGCGTGTCGCCGCTGATCCAGGAGGCCACCGCCAGCACGCTCGCGCTGCTCAACGGCTTCAAAGGCCGCCCGGACAGTTTCGGGCCGCTGCACCGGCTGCTGGAGGCCCAGGCCTACCGGCTGGCCCACTGGCGGGTGGCGTCGAGCGACATCAACTACCGCCGCTTCTTCGACGTGAACTCGCTCGCCGGCCTGCGGGTCGAGCTGTCCGACATCTTCCACCGCTCGCACGAGACCGTGTTCCGGCACGTCCGCGAGGGCCGGATCGACGGCCTGCGCATCGACCATATCGACGGCCTCGCCGACCCCCTGGGCTACGCAAGGGCGCTCCAGGCGGCTGTCGGACCGGGCTTCTACGTCGTCGTCGAGAAGATCCTGGAGCCGGGCGAGCGGCTGCGGCCCTGGCCGGTGGCCGGGACCACGGGCTACGACGTGCTCAACCAGCTCGACGGGATCCTGGTCGACAAGAGCCGGCGCGGGAAAATCGAGCGGCTCTACACCTGGGCCACGGGGTTCGACGAGCCCTACGGCTTCCAGCTCCGCGCCGCCAAGGCCGAGATCCTCGAGATCAGCTTCGCGAGCGAGCTGGAGGTGCTGACCACCGACCTCAAGGAGGTCGCCGACGCCGACCGGCGCACCCGCGACTTCACCGTCAACGCGCTCCGCCGGGCGCTGATCGAGATCATCGCGCGCTTCCCGACCTACCGGAGCTACCTGCCGTCGGATCTGGAGGAGGGCGAGGTCGAGCCCGAGGATGTCCGCCTGATCGAGGGCGCCGTCGCCAAGGCCAAGCGCTGGTCGAGCCTGCCGGACCGCTCGGTCCACGACTTCGCCGCCGACGTCCTGCTCGGTCGGGTCGAGACGGCGGGCCCCGGCCGGCCGGACCCGCGGGTGGTGCTGCGCTTCCGCCGCCGGTTCCAGCAGCTCACCGGCCCGGTCATGGCCAAGAGCCTGGAGGACACGCTGTTCTACCGCTACGCCTGTCTCCTCGGCCTCAACGAGGTCGGCGGCGATCCGGGCGAGTACGGGATCGACGCGGAGCACTTCCACGATCTGCAGATCGCCCGCGCCCGGGACTGGCCGAGCGCCATGATCACCACCGCGACCCACGACACCAAGCGGGGCGAGGATGCCCGCACGCGGCTGCTCGCCCTCTCGGAGATCCCCGAGGAATGGGCCAAGGCCTGGGACTTGTGGCAGCGGGTCGCCGGCCCGCACCTCGCCCGGATCGACGGCGAGCCGGCCCCGGACGCCAACGACCAGTGGATGTTCTTCCAGGCGATCCTGGGCGCCTGGCCGCTGGAGCTTCTGGAGCGGGACGAGGCCGGGGCGATCGCGGATTTCCGGGACCGGCTGATCGCCTACGGCGAGAAGGCCATGCGGGAGGGCAAGCGCCGGTCGAGCTGGGTCAACGTCGACGAGGTCTACGAGGGCGCGGTCAAGCGGCTGTTCACGGCGCTGATCGCCCCGGGCTCGGATTTCCTGAGCGCGCTCCGGCCCTTCGCCCGACGGCTCGCCCATCTCGGCATGCTGGCGAGCCTCGGCCGGACGGTCCTGAAATGCACCCTGCCGGGCCTGCCCGACACCTACCAGGGCACGGAGATCTGGGATTTCTCCTTCGTCGATCCCGACAACCGCCGCCCGGTGGATTACCCGGCCCTGGAGCGGATGCTGGAGGAGGGCGGGGCGCCCGCGGAGCTGCTGGGCCACTGGCCGGACGGGCGGGTCAAGCAGGCGACGCTGACGCGGCTCCTCGCCGAGCGGGCCGAGCGCCCGGACTTCTACGCCAGCGCCGCCTACGAGCCCGTCGCGGCCACCGGCGCCCGGGCCGACCACGTCATCGCCTACCGGCGGACCGACCCCGTCCAAGAGGGCGGCGACCTGTTCGTGGCGGTGCCGCGGCTGGTGGCGGGCTTCGTCGGGGAAGCCGTCTGGTCGGGCGAGGCCTTTGCCGGCACCCGGGTCGATCTCGGGGCGGGGACGCGCTGGCGGGACCTCGCCTCGGGGCGGGTGGTGGAGGGGGAGGGGGCCGATCTCGGCGCTCTCCTGCGCGACCTCCCCTACGCGGTGCTGCGGCGGGAACCGTGACCGCGCCGTCATCGCGAGCGGAGCGAGGCGACCCAGGGCAGCGCGACCTGGATCAGCGTGGCGCCGCTCGCAGAGACGGCGGCGGTCCGGGCGCGTCTTCCGGTGGCCCCGCCGCAGCCCTGTCACGCGACTCTGCTGAGACACGTCGGACCGGATCGCGCGGCACAGCCCGGCGGTTCGGGCGTTACGACACTGGGAACGGGAGCCGAGAGGCAGCATGAACGCACCGACCAAAGCCGCTGCGACGTCCGGGGCCGCGGCCGTCCTGCCGGCCGCGCTGGCCCCCCGGGCCGAGGGGCCGCGGATCTACAACCTGTTCCCGCTCCTGGTCGGGCGCATCTCGGACTGGACGGCCGAGTTGCCGCGGATCGCCGCCCTCGGCTTCGACTGGGTCTACCTCAACCCGTTCCACCAGACCGGCGGCTCGCGGAGCCTCTACGCGGTCGCCGATCCCGAGCGCCTGGACGAGCGCTTCCGCGACCCCGACGGCACGCCCGACGACGAGCAGATCCGCCGCTTCTGCACCGCCGCCGCGGCTCTGGGCCTGTCGGTGATGACCGACCTCGTGATCAACCACACCGCCGACAACGCCCGGCTCGCCACCGAGCGGCCCGACCTGTTCATGAAGGAGCCCGACGGCTCGATCATGCACCCGGCCGCCGTCGACCCGGACGACCCGTCGATCCGCACCGTCTGGGGCGACTTGGCCGAGCTCGACTACCACACCCCCTCCGCCCGGGACGAACTCACCCGGATCTGGGGCGCCTACGTGGCGCATCTCCAGGGCCTCGGCGTGAAGGGCTTCCGGTGCGACGCCGCCTACAAGGTGCCGCCGGAGACCTGGCGGGTGCTGATCGGGCAGGCCAAGAGCCAAGACCCCGCCTGCCTGTTCGCCGCCGAGACCTTGGGCTGCACCTTCGAGGAGGCCCGGGCCACGGCCGGCGCCGGCTTCGACTATCTGTTCAACTCCTTCGCGTGGTGGGACCTGAGGAAGCCCTGGGCGCTCGAGCAGTACGAGCGCCTGCGGGTGCTGGCCCCCTCGATCGCCTTCCCCGAGAACCACGACATGACGCGGCTCGCCACCGAGATCGGCGGCGGCCCGGAGGCGGTGGCGGCGCACCTGCGCACCCGCTACGCGCTCGCGGCCTTCTTCTCGGCCGGCGTGCTCATGCCGATCGGCTACGAGTGGGGCTACCGGCGGGCGCTGCACGTGGTCGAGACCACCCCGCGCGACCGCGAGAACGAGACCGGCATCGACATCTCCGGCTCCATTCGGGCGATCAACGCCCTGCGGGCGGAGCTGCCGGCCGCCAATGTCGAGGGCGCGCAGATCCGGATCTCGGCCCCCGACAGCGATCTGGTGGCGCTCGCCCGCTTCGACACCGGCCACCCGGCCTCGGCGCAGCACGGGCTGATCGTGCTCTACAACCCGACCGACCGGCCGGTGCCGGTCGAGGCCGGCGCGCTCGTCGCCCGCACCGGCGGGATGCTCGGCGCCTTCGTCGACCGGACCCCGGAGGCCGAGCCGATCGCGTTCCATCCCGGCAGCGCCATCGACCTGATGCCGGGCGAGTTGCGCATCCTCGCGGCCAGCGCCCAGGAGGTCGCCCGCCAGCCGGCGCGCGGCACCCCGGACGGGGAGGGAAGGGTGGTGATCGAGGCGGTCAGCCCCGAGATCGACGGCGGTCGCTCGGCGGTGAAGCGGATCGTCGGCGAGTCCCTGCGGGTCGAGGCCGACATCTTCTCCGACGGCCACGAGATCATCGACGCCGCGATCCTGTCGCGGGTCGCCGGCACCGAGGCGTCTGGAGGCGAGACTTGGCGCGAGGACCCGATGGTCTTCGTCGACAACGACCGCTGGGCCGGGCACTTCCCTCTGGAGCGGAACGCCCGCTACGAGTTCACCCTGATCGCGTGGCGCGACGCGTTCTCGTCCTGGGTGCGCGACACCCTGAAGAAGCGCGCCGCCGGCGTCGACGTGCGGCTCGAGACGATCGAGGGCGTGGCGCTCGTCGGGACCGCGGCCTCGCTCGCCCGGACCCGCGGCGGCCGCGACGCCGAGCGCCTCGCCGCGCTGGTGGCGGCGCTCGCCGCCGAGGAGACCGGCTCGGCGGCCCAGCTCGACCGGATCCTTCAGCCCGACGCGGCGAGCCTCGTGCGCCGGAACGCCGAGCGGGTGAACCTGACCCGCTATCCGGTGACCCTGCCGGTGATCGCCGACCGCCTCGCGGCCCGGTTCTCCGCCTGGTACGAGATCTTCCCGCGCTCCCAGTCGATGGACGTGAACCGCCACGGCACCTTCGACGACGTGATCCGGCGCCTGCCCGAGATCCGCGAGCTCGGCTTCGACGTTCTCTACTTCACGCCGATCCACCCCGTGGGTCGGACCAACCGCAAGGGGAAGAACAACACCCTCAAGGCCGAGCCCGGCGATGTCGGCTCGGTCTACGCGGTGGGCGCCGAGGAGGGCGGCCACGAGGCCGTGCATCCCGACCTCGGCACGCTCGCGGATTTCGAGCGGCTGGTCGCGGCGAGCCACGCCTACGGGATGGAGATCGCCCTTGACTTCGCGATCCAGTGCTCGCCCGACCATCCCTGGATCAAGAACCACCCGGAATGGTTCGAGTGGCGCCCCGACGGCACGCTCAAATTCGCCGAGAACCCGCCGAAGAAGTACGAGGACATCTCGAATGTCCACTTCTACGGGGGCGCCCTGCCCTCGCTCTGGATCGAGCTGCGCGACATCCTGCTCGGCTGGTGCGCGCGCGGCGTGCGCATCTTCCGGGTCGACAACCCGCACACCAAGCCGATCCCGTTCTGGGAATGGGTGATCGGCGAGGTCAACGGCCGCTACCCGGACGCGATCTTCCTCGCCGAGGCCTTCACCCGGCCGAAGATGATGAAGAAGCTCGCCAAGGCCGGCTACCAGCAGAGCTACACCTACTTCACGTGGCGCAACACCAAGCAGGAGCTCACCGACTACGCCCTGGAGCTGGCCGGCGAGATGGGCGAGTACTACCGCCCGAACTTCTTCGCCAACACCCCCGACATCAACCCGTACTTCCTCCAGACCAGCGGGCGCGCGGGCTTCGTGATCCGCGGCACGCTCGCCGCGACCCTGTCGTCGGTCTACGGCATCTACAACGGCTTCGAGCTGTGCGAGGCCGCGCCGTACCCGGGCAAGGAGGAGTATCTCAACTCCGAGAAATACGAGCTCAAGGCCTGGGACTACGACCGGCCGGGCAACATCCGCGAGCACATCGTCAAGCTAAACAAGATCCGGCGCGAGAATCCCGCTCTCTGGGATTTCCGCAACGTGACCTTCACGGGCGCCTGGAACGACAACATCATCGCCTACGCCAAGGCGACGCCGGAGCGCGACAACTGCGTCTTCACCATGGTCAACCTCGACCCGAAGAACCGCCAGGAATGCACCTACGAGGTGCCGCTCTGGCTGTTCGGCCTGCCCGACGACGGCGCCGTCGAGGTCGAGGACCTGCTGCAGGGCTACACGTTCGAGTTGCGCGGCAAGACCCACCGCATCGCCCTCGATCCGGCCGAGCGATCCTGCGTGATCTGGCGCCTCCGGACGCCGCGGCGGGTTGCGGGCTGAGGCCGCGCGTGGCACTCGGCCATGGCCCTTGAATGCGGCGGCGGGAATTCCCGTCGCCGACCCTCGCACCCGCGCGGCGGCCCGCCGCCCGCGCCCCGGCCGGGTCCCCCGCCGGTCCCGTCAGACTCGACCGATGAGGCAGCGACGCGATGATCGATCGCAGCGACCCGCAATGGTACCGTGACGCCATCATCTACCAGATCCACGTCAAGTCGTTCTTCGACTCGAACAACGACGGGATCGGGGATTTCGAGGGCCTGACCCAGCGCCTCGACTACGTGCGCGATCTCGGCGTGACGGCGATCTGGCTGATGCCGTTCTATCCCTCGCCGCTGCGCGACGACGGCTACGACATCGCCGATTACCGGGACATCAACCCGTCCTACGGGACCATGGAGGACTTCAAGGCCTTCGTGGAGGCGGCGCACGAGCGCGGTCTGCGGGTCATCACCGAGCTCGTCATCAACCACACCTCGGACCAGCACCCCTGGTTCCAGGCCGCCCGCGAGGCCCCTCCCGGCTCGCCCGAGCGCGACTTCTACGTCTGGTCGGACACCGACGAGCCGTACAAGGACACGCGGATCATCTTTCTCGACACCGAGGCGTCGAACTGGACCTGGGACCCGGTCGCCAAGCAGTATTTCTGGCACCGGTTCTACAGCCACCAGCCGGATCTCAACTTCGACAACCCGAAGGTGCTGGAAGCGGTCATCGACGTGATGCGCTACTGGCTCGACATGGGCGTCGACGGCCTGCGGCTCGACGCGATCCCCTACCTGATCGAGCGCGACGGCACGAACTGCGAGAACCTCGCCGAGACCCACGACGTCATCAAGGCGATCCGCGCCGCGCTGGACGCGAGCTACCCCGACCGGATGCTGCTCGCCGAGGCCAACCAGTGGCCCGAGGAGACCGCGCAGTATTTCGGCGACGGCGACGAGTGCCACATGGCGTTCCACTTCCCGCTGATGCCGCGGATGTACATGGCGATCGCCCGGGAGGACCGGCACCCGATCACCGACATCATGCGCCAGACCCCGGAGATCCCGGAGGGCTGCCAGTGGGCGATCTTCCTGCGCAACCACGACGAGCTGACGCTCGAGATGGTCACGGCCGAGGAGCGTGACTACCTCTGGTCGTTCTACGCCGCCGAGCGGCGCGCCCGGATCAACCTCGGCATCCGCCGCCGCCTCGCGCCGCTCCTCGAGAACGACCGGCGCAAGATCGAGCTGATGAAGTCCCTCGTCCTGTCGATGCCCGGCACGCCGGTGCTCTACTACGGCGACGAGGTCGGCATGGGCGACAACATCTACCTCGGCGACCGCGACGGCGTGCGCACGCCGATGCAGTGGTCGCCCGACCGCAACGGCGGCTTCTCGCGGGCGAATCCCCAGAAGCTGTTCCTGCCGGCGATCCAGGACCCGATCTACGGGTTCGACGCGATCAACGTCGAGGCGCAGACCCAGGCCCAGACGAGCCTGCTGAACTGGACTCGGCGCATGATCGCGATCCGCAACAACAGCGTCGCGCTGGGGCGCGGCACCATCCAGTTCCTGTACCCGTCGAACCGGAAGGTGCTCGCCTGGATCCGCGAGCACGAGGACGAGCGGATCTTGTGCGTGGCGAACCTGTCGCGCGCGCCGCAGGCGGTGCAGCTCGACCTGTCGGAGCTGCGCACCGCGGTGCCGATCGAGCTGACCGGTGGCACCGAGTTCCCGCCGATCGGCGACCTGCCCTACCTGCTGACCCTGCCGTCCTACGGCTTCTACTGGTTCTCCTTGAGCGCCGCTCGGTCGGGGGTGATCGGCCCGCAGCAGGAGCCGCCCGAGCTGTTCACCCTGGTGCTCACCGGCGGGATCGAGACCCTGATGAGCGGGCGCGAGCGCGTCGCCTTCGAGCGCACCGTGGTGCCGCCGTTCCTGACGAGCCGGCGCTGGTTCGGCGCCAAGGGCTCGCGGATCAAGGCCACGAAGGTCGTCGACTGCGCCGCCCTGAAGGACGTCGACGGCAGCGCGCGCTTCCTGCTGCCGCGGCTGCAGGTGCAGCTCGCCAGCGGCGAGACCCAGGAATACTTCGTGCCCGTGGGCGTCGAGGAGGGCCGCGAGGACGAGACCCTCATGCCCTTCGCGGTGGCGCGGGTGCGCCGGGGGCCGCGCACCGGCCTGCTCTACGGGGCGGCCGGCTCCAACGACTTCGCCGCCTGCCTGATCGACGACATGCGGCAGGCCCGCGAGATCCCCACGGAGACCGGGCGGCTCGTCTTCGCCGTCACCTCGGCCTTCGACCCGGACGTCACGGTCGACGTGGCCGACATCCGCCGGCTCTCGGGCGAGCAGAGCAACACCTCGATCGCCATCGGCTCGAAGATGATGCTCAAGCTGCTGCGCCGCCTGCAGCCGGGCCTGCATCCCGAGATCGAGGTCGGGCGCTTCCTCACCGAGAAGGCGGGTTTCTCGAATACACCCGCCCTGCTCGGCACCCTGGAGCATGTCGCCGAGGACGGCACCCGGACCGCCCTAGCGGTCCTGCAGAAGTTCGTGATGAACCAGGGCGACGCCTGGACCCTGATGCTGGAGGGCCTGCGCCGGGACTTCGAGACCGTGGTGCTCACCCCCGAGAGCGAGGCCGCGACCCCCGAGGAGGCGTTCCAGGCCCACCGGCCCTGGGCCGACCTGCTCGGCCGGCGCACCGCCGAGCTGCACGCGGCGCTCGCCATCGAGACCGACGACCCGGCCTTCGCGGCCGAGCCGTTCACCGGGGACGACCTCGCCGTGCTGGCGCGCGACGCCCGCCACCAGGCCGAGCGCGCCTTCCGGGCGCTCAAGGGCCTCGCCGACCGCGGCCTCGACGCCGGCAAGCCGGCTTGCGCGGAGCTCGGCCAGCGCCGGGGCGAGGTCGAGGCGCTGATCGCCGCTCTCACCGAAGCGCCGGTCCGGGGCGCCCACAAGACCCGCATCCACGGCGACTACCATCTGGGCCAGGTGCTGGTCGCCGAGAACGACCTGATCATCGTCGACTTCGAGGGCGAGCCCTCGCGCCCGGCCGACGAGCGCCGGGCCAAGTCGATGCCCCTGCGGGACGTCGCCGGGCTGATGCGCTCCTTCGCGTACGGCGCCGAGACGGTGATCCGGGAGATCACCGCACGGTTCGCCGATTCGGAGGAGCGGGCGCGGGACGCGGCGACCGCGTGGCGCGGCATGATCGAGGCGGCGTTCCTCGCCGGCTACGAGACTGCGGTCGAGGGCTCCCGGGCGGCGGTGACCGATCCGGAGAGCCGGACCCGTCTGCTGCGCCTCTGCCTGCTGACCAAGGCGCTCTACGAGGTCGACTACGAGGCCAACAACCGGCCGGACTGGATCGAAATCCCCGCCCGTGGGGTTCTCACCATTCTGGACACGGACGGACACGAGCCCGGAGCATCTGAATGACGGCGATCGACGAGACCTTCGCACGACGGGCCGACCCGGGCGCGGGGACGGCGCGGACCGCGGATGTCCCGGGCTCCGGCGCCGCGCAGCCGCCGAGCGTCCACCCGGACGCGATCGCCGCGCTGATGGCCGCCAACCACGGCGACCCCTTCGCGGTGCTCGGGCCCCACCGGGTCGGGCCGAAGGCCTGGGAGGTGCGCGCCGTGCTGCCCGAGGCGCGGGCCGCCACCCTGGTGATGGACGGCCGCACCGCGCCCTTCGAGAAGCGCCATCCGGACGGGTTCTGGGTCGCGAAGGCCGAGGGCGAGCACCGGCCCCTCTACGAGATCGAGGTGGAGTCCTGGGACGGGACGAAGCGCCGCCGCTACGACCCCTACGGCTTCGGCTCCTCGATCGAGCAGTACGACGTGGCGGCGCTCCGCGAGGTCGGCACCAACCTCGTCTACCGGATGCTCGGCGCCCAGTCGGGGCAGCTCGACGGCATCGACGGCTTCCGCTTCGCCGTCTGGGCGCCCAACGCCCGCAAGGTCAGCGTCGTCGGCGACTTCAACGACTGGGACGGGCGGCGCCACCCGATGCGCCTCTGGCAGGACGGCGGCATCTGGGAGCTGTTCGTGCCGGGCCTCAAGGCCGGCGTGCGCTACAAGTTCGAGATCCGCGGCCCCGACGGATCCCTGGTCCCGCTCAAGGCCGACCCGGTCGCCTTCGCGGCCCAGCACCCGCCGGAGACCGCCTCGGTCACCCACGGGTCGAGCGACTTCGACTGGCGCGATTCCGGCTGGATGAGCACCCGCGGCGCCAAGGACCCGCGCCACGCGGCGATCTCGATCTACGAGGTCCATCTCGGCTCCTGGGCGCGGGTGCCCGAGGAGGGCAACCGCTACCTCACCTACAAGGAACTCGGCGACCGGCTGATCCCCTACGTCAAGGATCTGGGCTTCACCCATATCGAGATGCTGCCGATCACCGAGTTCCCGTTCGACGGGTCCTGGGGCTACCAGCCGGTCTCGCTCTTCGCGCCGACGAGCCGCTTCGGAAGCCCTGAGGACTTCGCGGCCTTCGTGGACGCGGCCCACGAGGCCGGCATCGGCGTGCTGCTCGACTGGGTGCCGGGCCACTTCCCGCTCGACGCCCACGGGCTCGGCCTGTTCGACGGCACCCACCTCTACGAGCACGCCGACCCGCGCCAGGGCTTCCACCAGGACTGGGGCACCTACATTTACAATTTCGGGCGGACCGAGGTCGCGACGTTCCTCGCCGCCAACGCCCGGTTCTGGCTGGAGCACTACCACCTCGACGGCCTGCGCGTGGATGCCGTCGCGTCGATGCTCTACCTCGACTACTCGCGCCGCCAGGGCGAGTGGATCCCGAACCGCTACGGCGGCAACGAGAACCTCGACGCCATCGACTTCCTGCGCAAGACCAACGAGGCGACCTACAGCCACGCCCCGGGGACGATCACGGTGGCGGAGGAATCGACCTCCTGGCCGGGCGTCTCGCACCCGACCTACACGGGCGGCCTCGGCTTCGGCTTCAAGTGGAACATGGGCTGGATGCACGACACCCTGCATTTCATGCAGGAGGATCCGATCCATCGCCGCTACCACCACCACAACCTGACCTTCGGGCTGCTCTACGCCTTCTCGGAGAATTTCATCCTGCCGCTCTCCCACGACGAGGTCGTGCACGGGAAGGGCTCGCTGCTCGGCAAGATGCCCGGCGACCGCTGGCAGAAATTCGCGAATCTCCGCGCCTATTACGGCTTCATGTGGGGGCATCCCGGCAAGAAGCTGCTGTTCATGGGCGGCGAGTTCGGCCAGGAGCGGGAGTGGAACCACGACAACAGCCTGGACTGGCACCTGCTGGACGATCCCCTGCACGAGGGCGTCCAGAGCGTGATCCGCGATCTCAACCGGCTCTACGTGTCGACCCCGGCCCTCTACAGCCGCGACGTGGAGCATACCGGCTTCCAGTGGCTGGTGGCGGACGACCAGGACAACAGCGTCATCGCCTGGGCCCGCAAGGGCGCGAAGCCCGGCGAGGTCGCCATCGTGGTGTCGAACTTCACCCCGGTGCCGCGCGAGGGCTACCGGATCGGCGTGCCGCAGGCGGGGTTCTACCGGGAGGCGTTCAACTCGGATGCCGGCGTGTATGGCGGGTCCAACCTGGGCAACCAGGGCGGCCGCCACACCGACGATCAGGCGAGCCACGGCCAGGGGCAGAGCTTGTCGCTCACCCTCCCGCCGCTCGCCACGATGATCTTCCTGCTGGAGGGGTGAGGAGACTTTCGCCTTCGCCCAGGCGTCACCGCGTCGTCCCGGGGCCGCGCAGCGGAGCCCGGGATCCAGGCCCGCCGGCGGTCAAGGTCCGCACCGACGGCGGTCCGGGTTGCCCCCCTCCGGCATATCCGTCCGGGTCCGGCTGCGACGCCCCGGGACGACGGGCGCGGTGAAGCGGCGCGAGGGGAAGCGCCCGCGCCGTTGGCAGAGATGATCTGACCCGACCGGACCTCCCCGCCCCGCAGGGGGGCCCGCGAGAAGTCCCTACGCCGCCCGCCAGCGCAGCCCGACGCTGTTGCCGATGGCCCGGCCGTAGAGCCCGGCATAGTTCTCGGCGGCCCGGTCCCAGCCGAAATGGGCCGCCATGGCCCGCCGCCGCATGGCGTTGAGGCGCTTCTTCTGGCCGAAGGCCTCCAGCGCCCGCCGCACCGCCGCCCCGAAGGAGGCGGCCGAGGCCTCCCCGAAGGTGAAGCCCGTCACGCCGTCCTCGACCGTGTCGGCGAGGCCGCCGGTCCGGCGCACGATCGGCAGGGAGCCGAAGCGCTGCGCGTACATCTGGGCGAGGCCGCAGGGCTCGAAGCGCGAGGGCATCAGCAGGAAGTCGCTGCCGGCGAACATCCGCCGGGCCTGCGCCTCCTCGAAGCCGACATGCACACCGACCGCGTCGGGATGGCGCTTGGCCAACCCCTGCAGCGCCTGCTCGAACCGGCCCTCGCCCTGGCCGATCACCACGAGCTGGCCGCCCCCGGCCACGATGGTCTCGGCCGCCTGCAGGCTCAGGTCGATGCCCTTCTGGTGCACGAGGCGCGACACGATGGCGAAGAGAGGCCCGCGGGAGACCGCGAGGCCGAATTGCTGGCGCACCGCCTCGGTGTTGGCGCGCTTGCCCTTCCAGTCGTCGATCTCGAAGCGCGTGGCGAGGTGCGGGTCGGTGGTCGGATCCCAGCTCTCGTCGATGCCGTTCAGGATGCCGGCGAGCCGGCCCTGGCCGGCGCGGGTGCGCAGCAGCCCGTCGAGGCCGCAGCCCAGCTCGGGCGTCTGGATCTCCCGCGCGTAGGTCTCGCTCACCGTGGTGACCTGCGAGGCGTAGAAGATGCCGGCCTTCAGGAAGGAGAGCTGTCCGTAGAACTCGGCGCCGTCGACCTGGAAGGCCGAGTCCGGCACGCCGAGCCGGGGCAGGGCGTCCCGGGGGAACAGGCCCTGGTAGGCGAGGTTGTGGATGGTCAGCACGCTCGGGACCCGCCGGCCGCGCCACGCGAGATAGGCCGGCGCCAGGGCCGCCTGCCAGTCGTTGAGGTGCAGGATGTCGGCCGCCCAGTCGGGATCGGCGCCGGTGGCGAGGTCCGCCGCCGCGAGGCTGAGGCGGGCGAAGCGCAGGTCGTTGTCGCCGAAATCGCCGTGCTGGTCGCCGTAGGGCGTGCCGTCGCGCTCGTAGAGGTCGGGGCTGAGCAGGACGTAGATCCGCAGGCCGTCGGCCGCCTCGACCAGGCCGAGGTCGCAGGCGGGAATGCCCGCGAAGCCCTCGAGGCGGGCGACGACCGGGATCTCCGGGAAGGCGGCCCGGACCTGCCGGTAGCCTGGGATCAGGACGCGGATGTCGTAGTGCGGGACCAGGGCCCGGGGCAGGGCGGCCGAGACCTCGCCGAGGCCGCCGGTCTTCACGAAATCCGCCATCTCGGGCGTCGCGTAGAGGATGCGGCGGCGCAGCGAGGCCGGCCGGGCCGGAACCGGTACGGGACCGACGCCGTTCCCCTCGCCGGACGACCACTCGGCGAAGGGACCACCACGGCGCGCATCGAGCATCAGCATTGATCCTGGCCGGGCGGAATGCCCCGGTCTGGCAGTCGACCGGGCAGGCACGGCTGTCACGATCTCAACCACGGCCAATGCTCCTTCGCCGCGACGGTTCCGTTGCGACGCACAAAATAGGCCACCGTGGTGATTAAGCGTCACTTACCTATGTGGCATCGCAGCGAGAAATCGCGCCGCCACGGCGGATTTCGGCCGCTGGATACAGATCTTCGGCCCGGAACGACGGCGCCCGGCGTAACCGGACGGGTCCCGCTCGTCCGTCTTCGACCGATCGGCGGTGCCCGCCGAGCCCCTGATTCGGTCCCCGGCTTGACGGGTGCCGGAGCCGGGGCGGCCTCGCGTCACCCGGCGCGGCGCAGAATCACCCCCTCGGCGGGCTCCAGCGCGAGGGTGAGGCCGGCCGGCTCGCCCGCGCGCCCCGGACGGGTCGAGAGCAGCACGGTCCAGGCCCCCTCGGGCAGCGGCAGGTCCTGCGACGCCGCGCCGAAATTCAGCAGCACGCGCAGGACGTCCCCGTCGGCGAAGCGCTCGTAGGCGAGCACCTCGGCGATCCCGAGCGGCACCTCGCGGTAGCCGCCCACGGCGAGCGCCGCGTGGTCGCGGCGCAGGGCGAGCAGCCGCCGGTGCAGGGTGAGCATCGAGCCCGGATCCGAGCGCTGGCTCTCGACGTTGCAGGCTGCCCAATCCGCCGCCAGCGGCAGCCAGGGTTCGGCCGTGGAGAAGCCGGCCTGGGGACTGTCGTCCCACTGCATCGGCGTGCGCTCCGGGTCGCGGCCGTGCCCGGGCTCGTTGTGCTCCCAGGGATCCCGGGCGCGGTCGGGCGGGATCGGCACGTGGCCGAGGCCGATCTCGTCGCCGTAGTAGAGGGTCGGCGTGCCCCGAAGGGTCAGCAGCAGCATCGCGGCGATGCGGGCCTGCGCCGGCCCGACCCGCGCGGCGATGCGCGGCTGGTCGTGGTTGCCCAGCACCCAGTTCGGCCAGCCGCCCTCGGGCAGGGCCGCCTCGTACTGCGCCACGAGGTCGGCCACCGCGTCGGCCCGCCACGGGGTCTGGATCAGCTGGAAATTGAACGGCAGGTCGGCCCCGGTCAGGTCCGGGCCGTAATAGGCGACCAGCCGCTCCACCGGCAGGTAGATCTCGCCGATCAGCACGCGCTCGCCGTACTGGCGCAGCACCGCCCGCATCCCGGCGATCACGTCGAAGATCTCGGGCCGGTCGGCGGAGTAGACCTGGGTGAAGCGGTTGATCTCGGGCGAGCCCGGCGCGTAGTCGGGATTGGCCGGGTTGTCGCGGAATCCCGCATCCTTCATCAGGTGCCAGATCACGTCGACCCGGAACCCGTCGACCCCGCGCTCCAGCCAGAAGCGGAGCACGTCGTGCATGGCCGCCCGCACCGCGGGGTTGCGCCAGTTCAGGTCCGGCTGCTCCGCCAGGAAGGCGTGGTAGTAGTACTGGCCGGTGGTCTCATCCAGCGTCCAGGCCGGGCCGCCGAAATTCGACAGCCAGTTGTTGGGCGGGCCGCCGCCAGGCGCCGGGTCGCGCCAGATGTACCAGTCCCGCTTCGGGCTCGCGCGCGACGACCGGCTCTCGGAGAACCAGGGATGCGCGATCGAGGAGTGGTTCGGCACGAAGTCGAGGATCACCTTCAGCCGGCGCCGATGGGCCTCGGCCACGAGGGCGTCGAAATCGGCCAGCGTGCCGAACAGCGGGTCGATCCCGCAGTAATCGGCCACGTCGTAACCGAAATCGGCCATGGGCGAGGGGTAGACCGGCGAGATCCACACGGCGTCGACCCCTAGCCATGCGAGGTAGTCCAGCCGCGCCGTGATGCCCGGCAGGTCGCCGACCCCGTCGCCGTTCGTGTCCTGAAAGGAGCGCGGATAGACTTGGTAGACGGTCCCGCGCTTCCACCAGACGGTGTCGGTCATGCTGCGCCCCTCGCATCGGCGGCCCACGCTTAACCGCTGACCCGCGCCCTGGCGACCGGCGATGGATGCGCCGAGAGCGCGCGCTGCGCGCGAAATGCCCCGACGCGGCGTCGCCCAGGGAATGGCTGCGGCCCCCAAAACCTGTGCGCATGCCCCTCACGCAGGGCGACGCCGCGCGGCTGTGCCTGGAATGTCACGCCGCCCTGCCATATCTCCTCCGGCGTGCCCGTGCGCTCCGCCGGAGCGGCGCTGCCACGACTTCGCCGGAAGCCGACCGCATCGTCGGACGCTTCGGGGCACGGATCGCCCGTCCGTTCATGCGGCGGCAATCCATCAAAAGAGATAATCCGCCCACGATACCCCCGGCGCTAGAATCCGGGGCGACGACTTTGGGGGACCCGCACGTGTTGAACGATGTTCTGACCCGGCCTGTGCCACAAGATGTCTCGCGCGACGAGCGCGCAACCGAGGCGCCCGCCCCGGCCGCCTGGACCGCCCCGGTGCTGTCCGGCAGCGGCGACGCGGTGGTGGACCTGCGCGAGGCGATCCGCGCCAAGCTCACCTTCACGCTCGGCCGCACGCCCGAGACCGCCCGCCCGCGCGACTGGTTCGCCGCGACGGCGCTGGCCCTGCGCGAGCGGATCGTGGCCGCCGCGCTGACCTCCGAGCGGAGCGTGCCGAACAAGCGCGTCTACTACCTGTCGCTGGAATTCCTGATCGGCCGGCTGATGTCGGACGCGCTGAACAATCTCGGCCTCACCGAGACGACCCGCGGCGCGCTCCGGGAGCTCGGGATCGATCTCGATGCCGTGCAAGAGGCCGAGCCCGACGCGGCCCTGGGCAATGGCGGCCTCGGGCGGCTCGCCGCCTGCTTCATGGAGAGCATGGCCAGCATCGGCATCCCGGCCATGGGCTACGGCATCCGCTACGACCACGGCCTGTTCCGCCAGTCCTTCGAGGACGGCTGGCAGCGCGAGGCGCCGGAGACCTGGCTGGCCGAGGGCAACCCCTGGGAATTCGCCCGGCCCGAGGCGACCTACGCGATCGGGTTCGGCGGCACCGTCACGCTGTCCTCGCCGGAGGAGGGCGTGATCCGGCGCCACTGGCAGCCGGCCGAGACCGTGCGGGCGGTGGCCCACGACGTGCCGGTGGTCGGCTGGCGCGGCCGCCACGTCAACGGCCTGCGCCTGTGGAAGGCCGAGGCCGGCGAGCCCGTCGACCTCGCCCGCTTCAACGGCGGCGACCATGTCGGCGCGGTCGCGGCGCGGATGCGCGCCGAGGCGATCTCGCGGGTGCTCTACCCGAGCGATTCCTCGGCCGAGGGCCAGGAGCTGCGCCTGCGCCAGGAATACTTCTTCACCGCGGCCTCGATCCAGGATCTCGTGGCCCGCCACGTGGCCGAGCGCGGCGACGTCCGGTCCCTGCCGGACCACGCGGCGATCCAGCTCAACGACACGCACCCGGCCATCGCGGTGCCGGAGCTGATGCGCGTCCTGCTCGATGTCTACGGCCTCTCCTGGGAGGACGCGTGGCACGTCACCACGCACACGCTGCACTACACGAACCACACCCTCCTGCCCGAGGCCCTGGAGACCTGGCCGGTGGAGCTGATGGAGCGGCTGCTGCCGCGCCACATGCAGATCATCTACCTGATCAACTGGATGCACTTGGAGGAGCAGGCCAAGCACGGCCGGCAGGAATCGGCGGATGCCGCGGCCTACCTCGCGTCGATCTCGCTGATCGACGAGTCGCACGGGCGGCGGGTCCGGATGGGGCACCTCGCCTTCCACGGCGCGCGCCGGGTCAACGGCGTCTCGGCCCTGCACACGGACCTGATGCGCTCGACGGTCTTCTCCGACCTGCACGCGCTGGATCCGGACAAGATCGTCAACAAGACCAACGGCATCACCTTCCGCCGCTGGTTCCACAACGCCAATCCCGGCCTCACCCGGCTCGCCGTGGAGACGGTGGGCGCCGGCGTGCTGGACAATCCCGAGCTGCTCCGGGGCCTCGAGGCCCATGCCGAGGATCCGGCCTTCGTGGCGCGCTACGCGGCCGTGCGCCGGGAGCGCAAGGAGGCCCTGGCGGCGATCATCGCCGAGCGCACCGGCATCGACGTCGATCCGGCCGCTTTGTTCGACATCCAGGTCAAGCGCATCCACGAGTACAAGCGCCAGCTCCTCAACGTGGTCGAGACCGTGGCGCTCTATCAGGCGATCAAGGCCGAGCCGCACCGGGACTGGACGCCCCGGGTGAAGATCTTCGCCGGCAAGGCGGCGCCGAGCTACGTCCAGGCCAAGCTGATCATCAAGCTCGCCTGCGACGTCGCTAAGGCTGTGAACGACGATCCCGAGGTCGCGGACCGGCTGAAGGTGGTGTTCCTGCCGAACTACTCGGTGAGCCTCGCCGAATCGATCATCCCGGCCGCCGACCTGTCGGAGCAGATCTCCACCGCCGGCATGGAGGCCTCGGGCACCGGCAACATGAAGTTCGCCCTCAACGGCGCCCTCACGGTGGGCACCCTCGACGGCGCCAACATCGAGATCCGCGACCATGTCGGGGCGGACAACATCTTCATCTTCGGCCTGGAGGCCGACGGCGTCCGCGCCCGGCAGGCCGAGCCGGACTACGCGGCCCGGGCGATCCAGGCCTCGCCGCGGCTGGCCGCCGCCCTCGACATGATCGCCTCGGGACGGTTCTCGCCGGAGGAGCCGGGCCGGTTCCGGCCGCTCACCGACGACCTGCGCCGGCGCGACCAGTACCTGCTCACCGCCGATTTCGACGATTACTGGCGGGTGCAGCGGTCGATCGACGCCGCGTGGCGCGATCCCCGCGGCTGGTGGGCGAAGGCGATCCGCAACACCGCCCGCATGGCGTGGTTCTCCTCCGATCGCGCCATGCGCGAGTACGCCGAGGAGATCTGGCGGGTCCGCCTGGGCTGAGTCGCCACCGGCCCGCTCCCGCGCGGGAGCGGGCCGCTCCGCCCTCAGGCTGCGCGCACGTTGGCCAGGAACCGCCCGACCTCCGCCGCGAGCCCCTCGGACTGACGGGACAGGGCGGTGGCGGCCGTGAGCACGTGGTCGGCCGCGACCCCCGTCCGCTCGGAGGCCTCGGCCACCCCGGCGATGGTGCCGGTCACCTCCGCGGCGCCCCGCGTCGCCTCGGCGACGGTGCGCACGATCTCCCGGGTCGCGGCGCCCTGCTCCTCCACGGCCGCGGCGATCGCGATCGCCACCCCGTTGATCTCGCGGATCCGGTCGATGATCGCGCCGATGGCGCCGACCGCGGATCCGGTCACGCCCTGGATCCGGCCGATCTGCGCGGCGATCCCGTCGGTCGCCCGCGCGGTCTTCTCGGCCAGGGCCTTCACTTCGCCCGCCACGACCGCGAAGCCGCGGCCGGCCTCGCCGGCCCGCGCCGCCTCGATGGTGGCGTTGAGGGCCAGCAGGTTGGTCTGCTCGGCGATGGACGCGATCAGCCGCACCACGTCGCCGATCTCGGAGGCCGCCTGCCGCAACTCGGCCACGAGCCCGGCGGTCTGGTCGGCCTCGCCGACCGCCTGCTGGGCGAGTTCGGACGAGCCGCCCGCCTGACGGCCGATCGCCTGGATGGCGCTGCCGAGCCGCTCGGTCGCGGCCGCCACCGCGCCGATGTTGACCGCCGCAGCCTCGGCCGCCAGCGCCACCGCGCCGGACTGGCTGGCCGTCTCCTGGGCGGTCGCGGTCATCTGGTGGGCGGTGCCTTCGAGTTCGCCCGCGGCGGTCGAGACCCGGTCCACGATCCTGGCCACCGCCGCCTCGAAGGTCCGGGCGAGGCCCATCGTGGCCTCCTTGCGGGCCGCGGCCGCGGCGGCGTCCGCGCGCCGCCGGCCCTCGGCTTCCGCCTCGGCGTTGCGGATGATCAAGCTCCGGATCGCCTCGACCGCCCGGCCGACCGCTCCGATCTCGTCGCCGCGCCGCGCCTCCGGGATCGTGGCCGCGCCGTCGCCCTGCGCCACGCGCCGCAGCGCGGCGACGAGGCGGTGGAGCGGCCGCGTGACACCGACCACGACGATGGCCGCGGAGAGTCCCAGGGCGACGAGCAGGCCCGCCACCGTGGCGCCGATCAGGACCGTCCGGGCCTGCTCGGCCCCCTGCTGCGTGGCGATCTTCGCCTCGCCGAGGCGGGCCGCCGCCGCCGCCTCGTACGCCTGGGCCGCGCGATCGAACTGCGCCCGGACCTCCCGGCTGGCGACCACGCCGACCTGGATCGCCGCCGGCCGGTCATTCCGGAGCGCGAGGTAGTTGGAGCGGTCGAGCAGGTCGAAATAGTCCCGGGCGACCGTGCCGATCTGGCGCTGCAGAGCCGCGATCTCCGCGCGCCGCGAGCCCTGTTCCAGCGTCTCGATGCCGTCGGCCACGGCCTTGACGGAGGCGTCGTAGCGCTTGCGGAAGAGGGGGATGTCGCCTTTCGGCGCGCCGATGATGAGGTTGCGGTTCATGAGGGCCGCATCGACGAATTTTTCGCGGACACGTGAGAAGATCTCGAGCCTCGCGAAATAGTAATCCACCAAAAATCTATCTCTCTCCTCGATCGCTCTGAGTTCTCTGAGCGAGTACGCGGCAGAGGCGGCGCACACGATCACCATGAACAAGAGCGGCGCGGACATTTTCACATGCAGGTTCGCATCGCGCAGGATCCGCATTCCGTTCGATCTCCGCCGGCGTCACCGGCACAGCTTATCACACGCCACGAACAGGAAGCCACGATCGATCACACCACTCTTCGCGCGCACGAGGACACGAACCGATACAGAGACTAAATCGACAAGTACAGAAATCGATAAATCGAATGCCATAAATGTGCGTTATTCAAACGCTCGTTCCTGCATGACTATGCCCGAACGGGGCCGGAGTCAGGCGCCTCGGACGAGCCCGAGCCGCAACCCGACGCGGCTCAGGCCGCGCCGCAGCCGGTGAAGCTGGCGCGCGGCGCGCGGGGCGAGGCCGAGTCTGCGCCGGCAGACGACGTGCGACACGCGCCCGACCCGCGGACCCGGATCCGGCGCGCCCTTGCGCAAGGCGATGTCCGGGCGCTCCGCCGACTGCGCGATCGTCAGCGCGCGCGCCGCCGGGAGGGTCACGCTGCGGAACATCGCGCGCGTGTAGTAGGAGAACTCGTCGTAGGCGACGAGGGTCCGCGCCCGCCCGGTCGCCGGGTCCTCGACCGTCAGCGTGCCCGCCCGCGGCCCGTAGGTCACGAGGAGCCCGATCACGTCGCGGGGGCGCCCCAGGGGAACGGCGACGCGCGTGCCCTCCGGGATCTCCAGGAAGTCCAGCGGGATGCCGTTGCGGCGCAGGGCGAACCCGCAGGTCAGGCCGGGGAGGGCGCGCAGCGGCAAGACCTCGAACCGGCCCGGCAGGGTCCGGAACCGGTCGATATAGGCCCGCCCCGGCGGCGGCGCGCGCAGGAAGCTGTAGACCAGGGTGCCGTAGAGGTCGGCGCCCGCCGGCGTGACGTGGGTCGCGTCCTTCAGCAGGTAGGTGATGTCGCCCGCGCCCGCGGCCGCCACCGGGGCGGCGATGTCCAGATAGGGGATCCCGTAGAGGGCGCGGTACTCCGCCAGCAGGCCGGCGACGGGCTCGGCCGCGTAGTCGACGCCGCCCTGGTGGAGGTTGAGGAAGGCGACGGGCAGGTCCCGCCGGGCGGTCGCCGCGAGGATGTCGTCGAGATAGGCCCGCATCGTCGCGCCGTCGAAGTAGCGGACGTTGCCGGTGAACAGCTCGAGGAGGACGCGGTCGCAGGGGATCGCGTCCAGGATCTCGTCGATCAGCGCGGCGATGGAGGGCAGGGAATGGCCGCCCCAGCCGCTGCGGAGGAAGGTGACCGGGCGCCCCTCGGCCTCGGCCAGGGCGTTGGCCCGCTCGACGTAGCCCGGCAGCTCCGTGACGCTGTAGCCGAGGCAGAGGACGCGGATCATCGGGGCTCGGATCGGGCTCAGGATCGGCCCCGTGCGGCCGCTCCGGCGCCGGTAGCAGCAGGGCGCCGCCGCGTCGAGGCGACGGCGCTCAGTCGATCACGATCGGGTAGCAGCGGGCGCCCACCGAGGCGGCGAGCACCTGCACGGCGCCGACCGTCGAGACGTCGCCCGCCACGTGGACCACGTCGGTGGCGCGCAGGCTCGGCAGGTGGGCGCTGAGCGGGCCGGAGCGCACGTCCGGCGGCCGCTGGCGGCCGCGATCGGCGCAGAGCACGATCCGGCCGACGCCGGTGCGGCGCAGCCAGTCCAGGCTCTCGCGCATGTAGAGGTCCAGGGCGTCGCGGGCGCCGACGGCCAGGGCCATCTCGCGGGCGGGCTCGACGTAGCGGGCCGCCCGGGCGATCGCCCAGATCGCGCCGAAGCCGGCGCCGGCCGCCACCAGCACGAGCCGGCCGCCCCCGGGGCGGTACTGCCCCCGGCCGACGGGGCCCTTGAGACGCACCGGCTGGTCGAGGCGGAGCCCGTCGAGGGGATCGCCCTCGGGGTCGCGGGCGACGTGGAACACCACGTCGTTGATCTCGGTGGTGCCGTCGAGCCGCAGGGTCGGGGACAGCGTCCGCGTCGGCAGACCCGCGAAGGTCACCAGCGCCTGGTGGCCGGGCTCGCCGGTCGGGCGCCGGGTCAGGGTCGCGACGATCTCGAGGATGCCGGGACTGAGCCGGCGGATCTCCGTGACCGTGCCCTTGCGGACGGCGACGGGCGGCGGCGGCGCCTCCTCCTGGCCCTGGATCGGGGCGCCGGGGAGGGCCGGGCGCAGGGCCTCGGCCCGGGCCCGGCGGGCCGGATGGCGGCGGCCGGACGGCGCCGCGCTGCCCTGAGCGATCCCCTGAGCGATCCCCTGGCCGGCGAGCAGGTTGCCGGACTGCGCCTGCAGCGGCGCGATCATGCCCTCGGCCAGCGCCGCCTCCAGCGGCGTGTCGCCGGTCGAGACGCGGACCGACCGACCGTTGACGACGAGCGAGCAGCGCGCCCCCATGGCTCTCCCCCGCATGCCCTGGTGACGGATCAGCGGGCGCGGATCAGGAGCGAGTCGACCAGGGCCGCCCAGCGCTCGCGGGTCGCGCGGACATCGTCGGTCGGGGCCGATTCGGTCAGGAGCTGGCGCTGCGCCCGCAGCGACTCGACCTCCTGCCGCTGGGCCCGGAGCACCGCCTTCATCACCTGCAACTCGGTCTCGAGGCGGACGATCGCGTCGGCCTCGGCCAGCGCCTCCGCGTCGTCCGCGGCCTCGTCGGCATAGGCGTCGGCGAACGCGTCGACGCGGCGCGGGTCGCGGAGGGGCATCCGGGTCCGGACCTGCTGCTCCAGCCGGACCGGCCGGGCCATCAGGCGACGCACGAGGTCCGAGCCGCCCGCCTGCTGGTAACGCCGTGCCGCCTCGGCCATCCGACCCATCCCCATCGCGGGCGCTGGAGGGCCCGTCTATCAACAGGAGCTTGATCGGACATGGTTAAGGCGAACTTAAACCGATCCGCGACTTTCGCCGGATCGGGTCCTGGGAGCAGCCCTCAGGCCGCTTCCGGGGCGGCCCCGACGATCTGGCGGGCCTGCAGCATGGTCATCGGCTCGCCGAAGGCCGGGCCGAGGGCGTACTCGCAGCCGAGACCGGCGAGCGCCTGGGCGTCGGCCTCGGACTCGCAGCCCTCCGCCACGATGGCGAGGTTCAGCTCGCTCGCCATGCGCACGATGGAGCGCAGGATCGCGGTCTGCCCGGTGCCGATCTGGCGCACGAAGGTCGCGTCGACCTTGATCGTGTCGAACGGGAAGCGCTGGAGATAGGAGAGGGCCGAGTAGCCGGTGCCGAAATCCGACAGGCACAGGCCGGCGCCGAGGTCGTGGATCCGCGCCAGCATCTGGGCGGCGTATTCCGGGTTCTCCATCACGAGGCTCTCGCTGAATTCCAGCTTGAGCGAGCCGGGCAGGGCGCCGGAGCGGGCCAGCACGGTCTTCACGTCGTGCAGGAGGTCGTGGCGCAGGAGCTGGCGCGAGGACAGGTTGCAGGCCGCGAAGATCGGCGGCTCGACCTCCAGGGAGCGCTGCCACGCCGCGAGCTCCAGGGCGGTGCGCTCCAGGGCGAAGATGCCCAGGTTGACCACGAAGCCGCTCTCCTCGGCGAGCGGCAGGAAGGTCGAGGCGGGGATGCGCCCGAGCTTCGGATGGTCCCAGCGCAGCACGGTCTCGAACCCCGCCACAGTGCGGTCCTCGAGCCGCACCACCGGCAGGAACAGGACCCGCAACTCGTTGCGTTCGATCGCCTTGCGCAGGTCGCTCTCCAGCATCAGCCGGTCGGAGCGGTCGGTGCGCATGTGGGCGCGGAACACCTCGATCCGGTCGCCGCCGTTGCGCTTGGCCTGGATCATGGCGATCTCGGCGCTCTTGAACACCTCGTCGCGCTTCAGGTTGGCGCCGGCCTCGTAGAGCGCGAGGCCGATCGAGACGGTCAGGAAGATCTCGCGGTCGGCGTAGGTGATCGGCGTCGCGATCGCCCGGCGGATCATCTCGGCGAAGGCCAGGATCCGGTCGGGGTCGCGCTCGGAGAGGAGGATCACCGCGAACTCGTCGCCGGCCACCCGGGCCAGCGTGTCCTGCGGGCGCAGCAGGCGGCCGAGCCGGCGCGAGAGGGTCAGCAGGATCGAATCGCCCGCCGACAGGCCGATCGCGTCGTTGATGCCCTTGAACCGGTCGACGTCCAGCACGATCACGGTGGGCTTGAGGCGCTGGTCCTGGCCGGCGAAGGCCAGAGCCGCGTCGAGGCGGTCGCCGAACAATTCGCGGTTCGGCAGGCCGGTCAGGCTGTCGTGCACGGCGTCGTGGAGCAGGCGCTCCTCGGCGGTCTTGATCTCGGTGACGTCCGCGATGGTGCCGACCACCCGGATCACCTCGCCGTCGGCGCCGATCACCGGCCGCGCCTTCAGGCGGTACCAGAAGAACGTGCCGGCCTCCGAGCGCAGGCGGAAATCGTGGACGATGCGGCCGCGCCGCTCCTCGATCACCGTGTCGAGGGCGGCCGAGTAGCGCTCCACGTCGAAGGGGTGGAGCGCGCCCAGCCAGTTGGTGGCCGGCCCCTCCAGGGTGCCGCGGGCGAGGCCGAGCTGGCCCTCGATCTCCGGGCCGACGAAGACCCGGTCGGCGGGCACGTCCCAGTCGAACACCACGTCGCCGGCGCCGGTCAGCGCCAGCGCCCGCCGCTCCGTGTCGGAGACCAGGGTGTGGCTGAGGCCGCCGCCCGCGAAGGCGTGCTGGAGCACCGTGAAGCCGATCAGCATCACGATCAGCACGAGGCCGCCGATCAGGGCCGGCTGCACGAGGTCGCTGCCGATCTGGCCGGTCACCGCGAACCCCGCCGCCGTCACCCAGACGACGAGCAGGAGCCAGGTCGGCACCAGCAGGATCGCCCGGTCGTAGCCGTTATGGGCGGCGAGGTAGACGATCAGCAGCAGGCCGATCCCGGCCACCGCGGCGATCGAGATCCGCGCCACGCCCGCCGCCACCGGCGGGTCGAACACCGCGAGCCCGACGAGGCCCGCCAGGAAGGCGAGCCAGAAGAACGCCACGTGGCTGTAGCGCACGTGCCAGCGGGCGAGGTTGAGATAGGCGAACAGGAAGACCAGCAGCGTCGCCCCGAGCACCGCCTCCGCGGAGGCCCGGTAGACCCGCTCGGCGAGCTCGGTGACCGGGAACACCCGCTGCAGGAAGCCGAAATCGATGCAGGCATAGGCCAGCACCGACCACGCGAGCGCGGCGGCGGCCGGGAAGATGATCGCGCCCTTGACCACGAACACGATGGTCAGGAACAGGGCCAGCAGGCCGCTGATCCCGATGATGATGCCCTTGTAGAGGGTCAGGCCGGCGGTCTTGCGGCGGTAGGCGTCCTGGTCCCAGAGGCGCAGCTGGGGGACGTTGGAGCCGCGCAGCTCGGCCACGTAAGTGACGGTGGCGCCGGGATCGAGCGTGATGGTGAACTGGTCGGCCTCCGGGTTCTCGTCCCGCTCGGGCCGGATGCCCTGGCTCGCCGTGATGGCGGCGATGCGCGAGCCGCCGAGATCGGGCCAGATCACCCCGGAATCGACCAGCCGGAAATGCGGGGCGACCAGGATGCGGTCGATCTGCTCGTCGGTGTCGTTGGTGAGCGCGAACACGATCCAGTCGGGCCGGGCGCCGGCGTCGCGCGCCTTCACGACGATGCGCCGGACGATGCCGTCCTTGCCGGGCGCCGTGGAGATCTGGATCAGGTCGCCGTCGGAGCGGTAGCGCTCGATCGCGGTGGTCAGGTCGATCACCGGCGCGTCGAGGGTGACGCGGACCGCCTCCACCGCCTGGGCGGGCGCGCTCGCGGCGAGCGTGAGCGCGAGGGCACCGACGAGACCGCCGACCAGGGTCAGGAGGAGGGCGAGGATGCGCAAGGGTGTCTTGACTTCCGGCCGTGCGAGCTTCGGCATCGGCCGCCCGGGCGGCCTCGATCGATAGGCGCGGACCTGACCTGGGGCAAGGTCGCCCCGGGGCCGGTCCACCGCCCGCGGATCGCGCCCCTTTGCGGCCAAATCAAGTTGGGCGGGGCGGGGGCCGGCCGTTGCGGGGGGTCTCCGCTCGCAAAGACGGTGGCGCGGCGACCGACCGAAGCTGCCCTACGCCCCCTGGAGCGCGCCCGCGATCCTGTCGAGGGCGGGCAGCTTGCGGATCGGGCCGATCGCCGCCAGCGTCGGCGTGCCCTGCAGCATCGCGGCCGCCGCGGCGCGGACGTCCTCGACCGTGACGGCATCGACCTTGTCGATCACCTCCCCGGCGGGAATCACCCGGCCCCAGGCCAGGATCTGGCGGGCGTTGCGCTCGATGCGCCCGCCCGGCGTCTCCAGGGCCGAGAGCAGCGAGACCTTCAGCTGCGCCTTGGCGCGGGCGATCTCGGTGGCGTCGAGGTCGCGGGCCGCCCGGGCGGTGGCCGCCAGGGTCACGTCGACGAGCTCGGGCAGGTCCGCCCCGGCGGTGCCGGCGCCGATTCCGAACAGGCCGCAATCGGAGAAGGGCCAGTGGAAGGCCTGGATCTCGTAGGCGAGGCCGCGGGTCTCGCGCACCTCCTGCCAGAGCCGCGAGGTCAGGCCGCCGCCCAGCACCTGCGCGAACATGTGGAGCGCGTAGTAGCGGTCGTCCCGGAAGGAGAGGCCCGGCAGGCCGATCACCACGTTGGCCTGCTCGAGCTTGCGCGGCATCCGCCGCTCGCCGCCGCCGTAAACGCCCGGCACCGCCGTGGGGGCGGACTTGGCGGGGAGGGCGCCGAAATGGCGCTCGGCCGCCGCCACGATCGCCTCGTGGGTCACGGCCCCGGCGCCCGCCACGACGATGCGGTCGGGCGTGTATTCCCGGTCGAGATAGGCGCGGATCCCGGCCTCGTCGAAGCTCCGGATCGTCTCGGGCCGCCCGAGGATCGGCCGGCCGACCGGCTGGTCCGGGAAGGCCGCCTCCGTGAAGGCGTCGTAGACCACGTCGTCCGGCGTGTCCTCGACGGCGGCGTATTCCTGCAGGATGACGCCCTTCTCCCGGGCGAGCTCGCCCGCGTCGAACACCGAGTCGGTGAGGATGTCGCCGATCACGTCGAGGGCGAGGCCGGCATCCTCGCCGAGCACCCGGGCGGTGTAGCTGGTGCCCTCCGTGGAGGTGGCGGCGTTGATCTCGCCGCCGACATTCTCGATCTCTTCCGCGATCTTCTGCGCCGACCGGGTGCGGGTGCCCTTGAACGCCATGTGCTCGATGAGGTGGGACAGGCCCGCCTCGTCGGCCCGCTCGTTGCGCGAGCCCGCCCCGACCCAGACGCCGAGGCTCGCGGTGGCGACACCGGGCATCGGCTCGGTCACCACCGTGACGCCGTTTGGAAGCCGCGTGGTGCGCAGGGACGGCGAGGCGGCGTGGGTGGAGAAATGCTGGTTCATCGACGCCTCGTCGCGGAGGGGGCCGGATGCGGCGCGGGTCCCCGCTCCCGCACGGGAGAGGGGGCGCGTCGCGTGACGCGCGCCGGGCTCACGCACCCCTCGTGATGCGGGCGCGCTCGCGGATGAGCGACTCCAGGGCGGCCTGATCGTTGGCGACCCGGGTCAGGCGCTCGGGCCGGTCCATCAGATCGGCGAGGTGCGGGGGCAGGGGCGGGCGCAGGCCGCCGGTCGCCCGGGCGACCGCGTCCGGGAACTTCGCGGGATGCGCGGTGGCGAGCGCCACCACGGGGGTCGCCGGGTCCCGCTCCAGGAGCCGTCGCCCGGCCCGGACGCCGATGGCGCTGTGGGGATCGAGCACCACGCCGGTGGCGGCCTGGGTCAGGGCGATCTCCGCCATGACGTCGGGCTCCGGCACCGCCACGGCGTCGAACTCCGCCCGCACCGTCGCCAGCGCCTCGGGGTTCAGCGAGAACCCGCCGGACTGCTTCAGACCGGCCATCAGCCGCGACAGGGACGCGGCGTCGCGCCCCAGCGCCTCGAACAGCAGCCGCTCGAAGTTCGACGAGATCTGGATGTCCATGGAGGGCGAGGAGGTGGGGACCACGCCGCGCAGCTCGTAGGCGCCGTGCTCCAGGGTCCGCACCAGGATGTCGTTGGCGTTGGTGCCGATCATCAGCCGCTCGACCGGCAGGCCCATCTGCTTGGCGACCCAGCCGGCGAGCACGTCGCCGAAATTGCCGGTCGGCACCGCGAAAGAGACCGGGCGGTGGGGGGAGCCCAGCGCCACGGCGCTGGTGAAGTAGTAGACCGCCTGCGCCGCGACCCGGGCCCAGTTGATCGAGTTGACGCCGGACAGCCGCACCGCGTCGGCGAAATCGGCGTGCTGGAACAGGGCTTTGACGAGGTTCTGGCAATCGTCGAACGTGCCGTCGACGGCCAGCGCGTGGACGTTCTGCGCCGGCACCGAGGTCATCTGCCGCCGCTGCACCTCCGAGACCCGCCCGTGCGGGTAGAGGATGAACACGTCGACCCGGTCGAGGCCGCCGAAGGCCTCCACGGCGGCGGAGCCCGTGTCGCCCGAGGTCGCGCCCACGATGGTGGCGCGGGCGCCGCGCTCGGCCAGGACGTGGTCCATCAGCCGCCCGAGCAGCTGCATCGCCACGTCCTTGAAGGCGAGCGTCGGCCCGTGGAAGAGCTCCAGCAGGAACAGGTTGTCGTCGAGCTGGGTCAGCGGGCAGACCGCCGGGTGGCGGAACGTCGCGTAGGCCGCGTCGATCATCCGGTCGAGGTCCGGCCCGGCGACGTCGCCGTCGATCAGCGGGCGCAGCACCCTTTTGGCGGCCTCCGCGTAGGGCCGGCCCGCCAGGGCGGCGATCTCCGAACGGCCGATCTGCGGCCAGGTCTGCGGCACGTAGAGCCCGCCGTCGCGGGCGAGGCCCGCCAGGAGCGCGTCCGAGAACGAGAGCGGCGCGGCCGCGCCGCGAGTCGAGACGTGGAGCACGGGGTCCTCCGAGGGAAGGCGCCCCCTCTACACGATGCCGGCGGACCTGTCGAAAGCCGAGCGCCGCCGCCCTGGCTGCCGGGCGCGCACGGGGCGGGGCCGGCGGTTTAACCGGGGCTGAACGGGCCGGTTCAGGGCCGGTTGCCCGGCCGCGTCCTAGAGCCGGACCGCCCCGCGGCCCCCGAGCCGCCGAGCCGCCGGGGCGGATCCCGTCTCGGAGAGAGCCGACATGACCCGAATCATCGCCCTCGCGGGCGTCGCGGCACTGCTGTCCGGCACCGTCGCCTTCGCGCAGGCCCCGCCGCCGCCGCCCGGCGGCCCGAGGCCCGGCCCCGAGGCCGGCGCGCCACCCCCGCCCCCCGGCGACCCGCGCCGCGGTCCCGGCCCGGATGGCCCCCCGCCGCCTCCGCCCCCGCCTCCGCCGTCGCGGGCCGCCCACATCGTGCTGGAGCGCGGCGACGCGCGGGTCGACGTGAAGTGCGCCGACGACGACACGACCAGGGCCTGCGCCGACGTCACCCTGCAGATGCTCGAGAAGCTCGGGACGTTCCGGCCCTGAGCTCGGCCTCCGCGCCCGCCGTGCCGGCGGCGGGCGCCCCTCGGGGGCGCGCTCTCCTGCGCGCGTCCTCAGGCGCGCGTGCCGGGCGCCTTGGTGAGGCGGCAGCCGGTGATGCGCCACTGCCCGTCCGCGTCGCGGGCGAGGCTGTACTCGGCCGTCCAGTCGTCGCCGTACTCGTCCTGGATCGCCACAGACTGGACCACGCCCGCCGGGTCCGTGTCCCGCGCCTCGCCGAACACGAAGCTGCGGTGGCGGTAGACCGGACGGTACTGGTTCCGGACCATGCTGATGAACAGGTCGGCATTCGGGAACAGCTCCCGGATCCCGGGCGCGGCCTGCTCGTAGGCGGTCTGCGCGTCGTCGCGGCCGAGCGCCTGCTCCTGCTTGGCGATGACCGCCCGGGCCGCCGCGCGCCCCGCCTCGTCGGCCGCCACCGGCCCCGCGAGGCCGAGGACGAGGAGCAGGGCGGGCCACGCGCGCATCGCTGTCACTCCGGCAAGGTCAGGCAAGGTCCGGCAGGGTCCGGCAGGGTCGGACCGAGATCCGTCATCGTCACGGGAAGATGGTCTTCGCCACGCCCACGACAATGTTTGTGACCCTGCCGACAGTGATCGCCGCACCGTCACCGCATCGTGACCGATCATCGCGCCGCGCGGAAGCGCGGGCCGGCGGGAAGGCGCGGCCGGACGGGAAGCGCGCATGGGTTGGGCAGGCATCGCGCCCTGGTTGTGCAAGTCGCTGGAAAGATAGGCATTTTCGCGCCCGACGGGCGCCGCGGGTTTGACCCTCCGCGGCGGTTTTGCGAGCCTCCGCTTGCCGACTCGGTTCCGGCAGGGAACCGACCGGGCGGAGCGCGGGACGACGATGCAGAGCCACGCGGACGACAGCGCCGATGCCCGTCCGGCCCAGGCCATGAGTGTCGGGGTGTTCATCCCCATCGGCAACAACGGCTGGCTGCTGTCGGAGAACGCCCCGCAGTACCGCCCGAGCTTCGCGCTCAACAAGGCGATCACCCTGAAGGCGGAGGGCTACGGGCTCGACTTCGCCCTGTCGATGATCAAGCTCCGCGGCTTCGGCGGCAAGACCGAGTTCTGGGACCACAACCTCGAATCCTTCACCCTGATGGCGGGGCTCGCCGCCGTCACCACCCGGATCCGGCTGTTCGCCACCGCGGCGACCCTGTGCCTGCCGCCCGCCATCGTGGCGCGCATGGCCGCGACCATCGATTCGATCTCCGACGGGCGCTTCGGCCTGAACCTCGTCACCGGCTGGCAGAAGCCGGAATACGACCAGATGGGCCTGTGGCCGGGCGACGACTACTTTGCCAAACGCTACGACTACCTGGCCGAGTACGCCCAGATCCTGCGCGACCTGTGGGAGACGGGCGCCAGCGACCGCAAGGGCACGTATTTCCAGATGAACGATTGCCGGCTGAGCCCCCGGCCGCAGGCGCCGGTGAAGATCATCTGCGCCGGCCAGAGCGGCGCCGGACTGGCCTTCACGGCGCAGTACGCCGACTACAATTTCTGTCTGGGCAAGGGGCTCAACACGCCGACCGCCTTCGCGCCCGTGGTGGAGACGCTCGCCGAGGCCGGCGCGCGGACCGGGCGGCGGGTGACCGCCTTCGCGCTGTTCATGATCATCGCCAACGAGACCGACGACGCCGCGATGGCGACCTGGGCGCACTACAAGGCGGGCGCGGATGCCGAGGCGATCGCGTGGCTCGGCGTCCAGGGCGCGGCCGACACCAAGTCCGGCAGCGACACCAACGTGCGCCAGCTCGCCGACCCGACCTCGGCGGTGAACCTCAACATGGGCACCCTTGTGGGCAGCTACGCCAGCGTGGCCGCGATGCTCGACGCCGTCATGACCATCGACGGCGTCGAGGGCGTGCTGCTCGTCTTCGACGATTTCCTCAAGGGCCTCGACGATTTCGGGACCCGGATCCAGCCCCTGATGCGGTCGCGCCGGCACGTGACCGCGGCGGCACTGCCCGAGGTCGCCTGATGGACCGCCCGATGGACCGACCGATGGATCGCCAGATGGATCGCCCCGCCGGATTCCGCGACGCCCAGGGCCGGCACGGCGGCGTCGTCCTGCCGGCCCGCCCGGAGCCGATCGCCCTCGATCCCGCGACCACGGTCCTCATCGTGGTGGACGTCCAGAACGCCTACGCGAGCCCGGGCGGCTACCTCGACCGGGCCGGCTTCGACGTCTCGGGCACCGGCCCGGTGATCGCCCGGATCGCCCGGGCGGTGGCGGCGGCGCGATCCGCCGGCATCCCGGTCCTGTGGTTCCAGAACGGCTGGGACCCGGCCTATGTCGAGGCCGGCGGCCCGGGCTCGCCGAACTGGCACAAATCCAACGCGCTCAAGACGATGCGGCGGAATCCTGAAGCGAACGCGCAGCTCCTCGCCAAGGGATCCTGGGACTACGCGCTGGTGGACGCCCTGAGGCCGGAGCCCGGCGACATCGTGATGGGCAAGCCGCGCTACAGCGGCTTCTACAACACGCCCCTCGACAGCACCCTGCGGGCCCGGGGCGTGACCACGCTGGTCTTCACCGGCATCGCCACCAACGTCTGCGTCGAGTCGACGCTGCGGGACGGGTTCCACCGGGAGTATTTCGGGATCGTACTGGCCGACGCCACGCACCAGGCCGGGCCGGAGAGCCTGCAGCACGCGGCGCTCGCCAACATCGAGACCTTCTTCGGCTGGGTCTCGGACGTCGCCGCCTTCGAGGCCGCCCTCGGGGCGTCCTCACACGCCGGGATCGATACATCCGGCGGTACATCCGGCGGCGATCTGGCCGGATAAGTGCATCGCGCGCCCGGCCGGTGACCGGCAGGGTGCGCGAAGACCGCCGCGACGCGGCCTCCCGCGCGGCCTGCCCGGCCCGGCCGACAGGTCGCGCGCGGGAGGCGCAGGGAATGCCCAAGCAGGTCGTGATACCGCCGGGGACCGGCAAGCCGCTGGCCCCCTACGTGCCGGGCACCCTGGCCGACGGGATCCTGTACGTCTCGGGCACGCTGCCGCTCGATGCGGAGGCCAACGTGGTCCATGTCGGCGACGCGGCGGCCCAGACCCGCCACGTGCTGGAGACCATCCGGGGCGTGGTCGAGGCCGCGGGCGGCACCATGGACGACGTCACCTTCAACCACGTCTTCCTGGCGGACTGGGCCGACTACGCGGCGATCAACGCCGTCTACGCCGAGTATTTCCCGGGCGAGAAGCCCGCGCGCTACTGCATCCAGTGCGGCCTCGTGAAGCCCGAGGCCCGCGTGGAGATCGCCGCGATCGCCCATATCGGCCGCTGATGGGCCCGCTCCCCCACGCGGTGGCCGGCCCGGCGGGCGGGCGGCCGGTGCTGCTCTCGCCGGGCCTCGGCGGCGCGGCGGGCTACTTCGCGCCGCAGATGGCGGCCCTGACCGCGCGGTTCCGGGTCGTCACCTACGACCACCGCGGCACCGGGCGCTCGCCCGGCCGGCTCGCGCCGGACCACGACGTTCCCGCCATGGCGCGGGACGCGCTCGGGGTGCTGGACGCGGCCGGGATCGACCGGGCCGACGTGGTCGGCCACGCGCTCGGCGGCCTGATCGCCCTCCAGATGGCGCTGGACGCCCCCGGGCGGGTCGGGCGCCTCGTCGTGATCAACGGCTGGGACGCGATGGACCCGGCCACGCGCCGCTGCTTCGCGGCCCGCCGGGCGATCCTGGCCGGGGGCGGGCCGGAGGCCTACGTGCGGGCCCAGGCGATCTTCCTGTACCCGGCCCCCTGGCTCTCCGCGGAGGCCGACCGGGTCGAAGCCGACGCGGCGCAGGCCCTGGCGCATTTCCCCGGCGCCGAGACCGTGCTGACCCGCATCGCCGCCCTGGAGCGCTTCACCATCGCGGACCATCTCGGGGCGATCGGCCACGAGACCCTGGTCATGGCCGCCCGGGACGACGTGCTGGTGCCCTACACCCGGTCCGAGCGGCTGGCGGCGGCGCTGCCCAAGGCCCGGCTCGCCCTCGCCCCGGAGGGCGGCCACGCCCACAGCGTCACCCGGCCCGAGGCCTTCAACCGGGCGCTCCTGGAGTTCCTGGACCGGGACTGAGCGCCCGCTACGCCCGCAGCGCGATCATCGGCAGCACCACCGCGTCGGGGGCGGCGGCCAGCACCGGGAGCAGGGCCGGCCAGCGCAGGGCCGCCGCGGTGCCGATCCGCCCCCGGGCGAAGGCCAGGATCAGCATCGGCGCCAGCGGCAGCAGGTCCCGGGCCTGCATCCCCCCGAGGCCGCCCGCCGGGGCGAGGGCCTGCGGCAGCACCGCCAGCCAGAGGCCGAGCAGCGCGCAGCCCGAGAGCCACAGCCGCTCCGCGGGCGGGGGCAGGGGGCCGCGCCGCAGCGCGACGGGCGGCACCAGCAGCGCGGCGGCCCAGACCCCGGTGAGGAACCCGGGCAGCGGGACGGGCAGGGACACCAATCCGCCCCCCGCCGCGCCGGGGGGCGGAAGCCCGGGGCTCGCGGCCGGAAGCAGGGCCGGCGGCAGAGCCGGCAGGAGAGCCGGCAGCAGGGCGAGCGCGGCGAGCGGCAGCCGCTCCCGCCAGGCGCGGACGCGTCGCCCCGGGGGCGGGAACGGCACCAGCAGCATCCCCACGAGGGGCGCGCAGGCCGGCCGCGCCAGCACCACCAGGGCGATCGCCAGCGCCGCGCCGGCGCGGCGCGCCGATCCGTGCCGGCCCGTCATCGGCCGGGGGCTGAGCAGCGCGGCCGCGAGCGCCGCCAGCGCCAGGACGGGCCCGTCCGGTCCGGAGGCGGCCGCGAGCGAGGCCGGGAAGCACAGCAGCGCGAACAGCGCGGCCCGGCCCCGGGTCGCCAGGGCCAGGGCAGCGAGCCCCAGGCCCAGGAACGCCGCGATGCCGGCGAGCCGGCCGCAGACGGCGAGGGCGGACGGGGTCTCACCGGTGAGACCGATCCAGGCCAGCGCGAGGCAGGCCGGGAGGCCGAGGCCCAGGAAGGCAAGGGCCCAGAACCGGCCGTCGCCGGTGACAGGCAGTCTCACGGCCGCGTCCGGGTCGATCGGGCGGCCGGCCCCTGCGCGGCGGGCGCGCGGACAGGGCACGGCATCGCCGGCCCGCTCAAGCGGCGGGCCGCGCGCGCGCGGCCCGCAGGAGGTCCGGCACGAGCCCCGGCAGCGCCGCGGCCAGGAGGCCCGCCGCCCGCAGGACCTCCGCGGCCTCCCGGGGGGAGCGGCGGGCGAGGGCCAGGGCGAGCCGCAGGGGCACCTGCGCGCCGAAGCTCGCCGCCGCCAGGGCGAGGGCCGTCGCGGCGCCGTGGTGCTTGCCGGCGTAGAGGATCTGGCTGCGCAGGAAGTAGAACAGCCGCCGCGCCCGCACCTGCCGGGTCGTGCCCTGGCCGACATGGCGGGCGACCGCCCCGGCCACGTGCCGCACCGCGAAGCCCGCCGCCCGGGCCCGTTCGCAGAGGTCGGCATCCTCCCAGTAGACGAAGAAGCGCGGGTCGAACCCGCCGAGGCTCCGGAACAGGTCGCGGCGGATCATCAGGAAGGCGCCCATCACCTGGTCGACGGCGCGGTCCTCCGCGTGGTCCCACTCCAGCAGGAAGTGCGGCCGCACGAGGCCGAGGCGGTCCAGCGCCAGGGCGCGGCCGAGGAGGCCCAGCGCCGAGGGCGCCCGGGCGCAGGAGCGCGCGGTCCGCCCGTCCGGGTCGACGAGCCGCGCGCCCACGATCCCGGTCCGCGGGTCGGCCGCCAGGGCGGCCAGGGCCACGCCGAGCGCGTCGGGCGCGACCTGCGTGTCAGGGTTCAGGAACAGGATCGCGGGGGCGTCGCCGGCGGCGGCGCCCTGGTCGCAGGCCCGGCCGAAGCCGAGATTCGCGGTGTTCTGGATCAGCCGCAGCGGGCGGGGCAGGGCGGCCAGGGTCTCGGTGGAGCCGTCCGTCGAGGCGTTGTCCACCACGGTGACCTGCACGGCCGCGGCGTCCCGCGCGGCCGCGAGGCTCGCGAGGCAGGCGCGCAGCAGGCCGCCGCCGTTCCAGTTGACGATCACGACGTCGAGGGCAGGGCGGTCGGTCACGGCAGGTCCCGGGGCAGGTCCCGGGGCAGGTCCCGGGGCGGCCCGAGGCGCCCGAGGGCGCCGTCGCGCGCGGCCGCGAGGAGCCTGAGCAGCACGGCGGGCCGGAAGCCCGAATCCGCCCAGTACAGCCCGGCCTGGAGCGGCAGGTAGGCGGCCTGGGCGAGTTTCCAGCGCGGCGGCACGTGCGGCAGCCGCCACGCGTAGATCGCGTTGCGCAGGTAGGTCGCCATGCGGAACAGGGGCTGGCGCGGCATCGTGATCCCGAGGGCCCGGATCGTCCCGCCGCCCACGCGGTGCGGGATCGCGACGGCGTCGGCTCGGTAGCAGCCGTAGCCGAGGCTCCAGGCACGGAAGCACCATTCGAGCTCGACCCCGTCGATGAAGAAGTCGCCGCGGAACGGCCCGACCCGCGCGAAGGCGTCGAGGTCGACGAGCGAGCCCGAGGTCGCCAGGAACTGCACGGGAGCGAGGCCGTCGCGTGCCGGCGCGCCGGGACGGGGCGGGTAGGCCGGCGCCTTGTGGCCCGGTGCCGGCGCGGGCGCCGGGCCCACCACCGCCGCCGGGATCCCGGCCTCCCGCAGCCGGTCCCGCGCCGCCAGCAGCGCGGCGGCGAGATCCGCGGGCGGCTCGGCGTCCTGGTCGAGGAGGAGGAGGGTCCCGCCCCCCGCGGCGCGGGCGGCCGCCGCGATCCGGTTGAGCGCCTCGGCGATGCCGAGATTCGTGCCCGCCGACAGCAGGGTCACGCCGGTCCGGGCGAGCTGGTCGGCCGTCCCGGTCGGGAGGCCGCCATTGTCGAAGGCGATCACCGCGGCGTCGCCGGCCGAGGCCAGGGCCCGGACGCGCGCCACCTGGTCCGGCCGCGGCCGGAACAGGGTGATCCCGAGGACGAGGCTGCCGAGCCGCGTCCCGGTGACGGGTCCGGTGACGGGCGCGGGACGGCCCGTCACGCCCGCTCCACCGCGGCGGTCGCCGCCTCCAGGGCCGCCGTGATGGCGGCGGCCTGCTCGGCGCTGAGCGGGCCGCGGGCGAGCCGCATCTGCAGGGCGAGCTTCAGCCCCTCCTTGGCGCGCACGACCGAGGGCGGGGGACCGTCGCCCCGGGCGGCCTCGGCCTCGGCCATCCGGGCGAGGATCGCCTCGAGGGTCGGGCGGTTGCCGTCCAGGAAGGCCTGCCCCTCGGGCGTGATCGCGTGCAGCCGCTTGGTGCCCTCCCCGGGGGTCACCGTGACGTGGCCGAGTTCCTCCAGGAGGGTCAGCGTCGGGTAGACGGTCCCGGGGCTCGGGCTGTAGGCGCCGCCGACCCGCTCCTCGATCGCCTTGATGATCTCGTAGCCGTGGCGCGGCTTCTCGGCGATCAGGTGGAGGATGACGAGGCGCAGGTCGCCGTGGGCGAAGAAGCGCGCGAGGTCGCCGCGGCCGCCGCGGCCGAACATCCGGCGGTCGCCGGGACCGCGACCCGGGTGGCCGTGGGGCCCGTGCCGTCCGCGGGGGTCGCCGCCCATCGGCCCGCGATGGGCGCGGACGCGGAAGGCGTCGAAGGGATCGGCGTGCAGGCCGTCCGAGACATAGGGATGCATGGAGACGACTCAATTTCGATATGACGAATTTTCAGATATATCGAAATACGGTCGACAGCAAGGCCCCTCCGCCGGTCCGCGGCGCGGACGCCGGCGGCGCCCCGCGGTTTACGGATTCGGCCGGTTCCGCTAGTGCGACTTGTGTCCGACAGGACGATCGCTCCCGCGCCGCCTCGCGCCTCCGACGCTGCCCGCCAGCTGCCGCCCATGACCCGATCAGAGCCCCGCGCCTCGACGGCGCCCGCCCGGCGGGCGGCCGATGGATCCCGCGCCCCGTGACGGCCCGCGGCGAACGCCCCTCCGCAGAGTCCTGAGATGCGCCGCGACTCCGACGGGACCGGCCGGATCTCGGCCCTGACGCGGATGCGACGCCGCCTCGGCCGGCTGCGCGACCCGCTGGCCACGCCGGCGGCGCTGCACCGACGCTGGGCGGGCGCGGCGACCGGCGCGGATCTCGAGGCGCGCCTGATCGCCGCCCTGGCCCCGCACTTTGACACGGCGTTCTACGCGAGCTGGTACGGGATCGCGGCCGACCCGGTGCGCGACTACCTCGTCCACGGCTGGCGCGCGGGCCGCGACCCGCGCCCCGACTTCGACTCCGCCGCCTACCTCGCCGCCCATCCCCACCTCGCCCGCGCCGGCATCAACCCGCTCCTGCACGCCCTGGCGCGCCGCCGCGCCGGGCGTGGCGGGGCCGGCGGGGAGGGGGAGGCGGCCACCCTGCCGAAGCCCGACACGGCCGAGGCCCACCGCCTCGCCCGCCGCCTCGTCGACGGCGCCTTCTATCTCGCCGGCAACCCCGACCTCGCCGCCGCCGGCGTCGACCCGGTCGACCACTACATGGCCTCCGGCTGGCGCGAGGGCCGCGAGCCGGCGCCGCAGTTCGACACCCTGGCCTACTGCCTCAGCCGCGGGATCACCTTCGCCACCCGGAACCCGCTGGTCCACTACGTCCTCCACGGCGGACCGGCCCGCCCCGACCCGGAGGCCGCGCTCGCGCTGCGGATCGAGACGCTCGCCCCCTACTTCGACGCCGCCCATTACCGGCGGCGCCTGCCCGGACCGCAGGCCGAGGCGCTGGCCGATGCCTCGGACACGGAGTTGCTGCGCCACTACGTGGCGGAGGGCTGGCGGGCGCGGATCGGCCCGCGGCCGGACTTCGACCCGGCCGGCTACGTGCAGGCGCGGGCCGGCAGCCGGGCGGTCGCGGACGACCCGTTCTTCCGCTACGTCGCCGAGACCCGGCTGACGGGGGCCGAGCCGTTCGCGGGGCCGCACCGGCTGAACCTGCCGGCGGTGGACGCGGCGTGGTACCGGGCGACCTACCCGGACGTGGGCGGGCGCGAGCCGTTCCTGCACTTCGCCGAGGCGGGCTGGCGGGAGCTGCGCGATCCCGGGCCAGGGCGCTCGACGCTGGCGGCGCTGCTGCGGGTCTGCGGGCTGCGGCCGGCGCGGGCGCCGGTCGAGGACACGGCCTGGCTCGGGGCGATCGGGCGGGAGCCCCCCGACCGAGGCGCGCTCCTGGACCTGCAGGCGCGGCTGGTGGCGGGGCATTTCGACCACGGCTTCTACCGGGCGCGCTACGGGCTGTCCGAGGCGGAGGACGCGGTGCGCGACTACTGCGACACCGGCTGGCGCGCGGGCCGCAACCCCAGGCCCGACTTCGACGGGCAGGCCTACGCCGACGCGCATCCCGGGATGCGCGAGACGGGCCTCGCGCCCCTCGTCCACCGCCTCGCCACGGCGCTGATGCACGGCACCGACATCGCGGCCGGTGCCTTCCACCCCCGCTACGGCACGCCGGATTCGCGGGAGGCGGCGCTGGCCGACGAGGCCCGGACGGTCGCGCCGTTCTTCGACGCCGCCTTCTACGCCCAGCGCAACCCCGACGCCGCCGGGGCCCCCGGCGGGCCGCTCGCCCACTTCGTCGCCTACGGGCAGCACGAGGGCCGGGACCCGAGCAAGGCCTTCTCGATCGCGTTCTACCGGGAGACCTACGGGCACCTGCTGGGTCCCGGGGAGTCGCCGTTCCTGCACTACGTGCGCACCGGCCGGGCCGCCGGGCTGATGGCCTGCCCCGAGGATCTCGGCACCTACCCGCCCATGGAGGC